>DASSWM010000332.1:0-4232 GCA_035704865.1 Agrococcus sp. | reverse complement strand
ATCGACGGCGAGCACCGTCTCGTCTACGCCGTCGACGACGAGCGTCTGACGATCATCCAGGCCCGCTACCACTACTGACTCCGAGGACGGCCGCCCCGCGGGTGCGGAGCGGCCGTTCGGCGTTGGTGCTTCGGCCGGCTCAGGCCTGCGGCTGCTGCGGCGCGCCGCCCGAGCGGCGACGGCGGCGCCGGCGCTGCGGCGCGGCGTTCCCGTCGTGGTGCTCGGTGCCGCCGCCGTCGTGCGTGCCACGGCCCTCCGCGCGCTGCTCGCCCGACTGGGCCGACGCATCCGCCGTCTGGCCCTCGCCGTTCGAGCGGCCGCGTCCGCCGCGACGGCGCCGACGCGGGCGCTCGCCCTCGGGCCGCTCGCTGCCGGCGCGCTCGCGCTCGGGGCGCGATCGGGGCGCGACGCCCTCGCGCTTGGCCTCCTTGTGGGGCGGCGTCGCGTGCAGGCGGCCCTTGGCCGTCGTGGGGATGCCGAGGTCGCTGTAGAGGTGCGGGCTCGACGAGTACGTCTCCACCGGCTCCGGGCGGCCGAACTCGAGCGCGCGGTCGATGAGCGCCCACTTGTGCAGGTCGTCCCAGTCGACGAACGTCACGGCGATGCCGGTGCGGCCCGCGCGGCCGGTGCGGCCCACGCGGTGCAGGTAGGCCTTCTCGTCCTCGGGGATCGTGTGGTTGATGACGTGCGTGACATCGAGCACGTCGATGCCGCGCGCGGCGACGTCGGTCGCGATCAGCACATCCTTCTTGCCGGCCTTGAACTGCGCCATGGCGCGCTCGCGGCCCTCCTGGCTCATGTCGCCGTGCACGGCCGCGGCCTGGAAGCCGCGGTCGATGAGCTCCTCCGTGATGCGGGAGGCGGCGCGCTTGGTGCGCGTGAACACGACCGTCTTGCCGCGGCCCTCGGCCTGCAGGATGCGCGCGATCACCTCGTCCTTGTCGAGCGCGTGCGCGCGGTAGACGATGTGCTGGATGTTGGCCTGCGCGATCGTCTCGTCGACGTCGGTCGCACGGATGTGCAGCGGGCGCGACATGAAGCGGCGCGCGAGCGCGACGATCGCACCCGGCATGGTGGCCGAGAACAGCATCGTGTGGCGCACCGCGGGCACCTTCGAGAACAGCTTCTCGACGTCGGGCAGGAAGCCCAGGTCGAGCATGCGGTCGGCCTCGTCGAGCACCATCTCCTTGACGTTGGAGAGGTCGAGGATGCGCTGCTGCACGAGGTCGAGGAGACGACCGGGCGTGCCCACGACGATCTGGGCGCCGGCCTTCAGCTGGTCGATCTGGCCCTCGTAGGCCTTGCCGCCGTAGATGGAGACGACCGTGGTGGGCCGGTTGGAGGTGATGAGCTCCATGTCTTCGGTCACCTGCACGGCGAGCTCGCGCGTGGGCACGACGATGAGCGCCTGCACGCCCGGCGCGGGGTCGGCGCCGAGCCGCTGCGAGAGGGGGAGGCCGAACGCGAACGTCTTGCCGGTGCCCGTCTTGGCCTGGCCGATGATGTCCTGGCCGGAGAGCGCGAGCGGGATCGTCTGCGTCTGGATCGGGAAGGGCTCGAGGATGCCGCGGTCGGCGAGCGCCTGGACCATGTCGGCGTCGATGGAGAGGTCTTGGAAAGTCAAAGGAGTGTTCCGCCTGTTCTTCTGCTCAGGCAAGCGTACCGGCGGCATGCGAACGTGGGCTCCGCGCCGCCTCTAGACTCCAGGACTGTGGTGAAGTGGTTCGACAGGACGCCGCGCGACGTGACGCGCCAGCTCCTCCGGCAGCACCGGGTGCCGGTGCTCGGCGACCGCGTGCTGCTCTCGGACGTGCGTCCCGCGCTCGTGCCGTTCGTCGGCCAGGCGCTCGGGCTCGAGCTCGCCCTGGTCGCGAAGTCGGGGCGCGTGCTCGAGGAGGCGCCGTCGCTCGAGGCGCGCGCCGCGCTCGCCGAGGTCGTGCGCGTGCACGCGAGCAGGGCCGGCGCGTTCTCGCGCATCCTCGACAGCGAGGATGTCGAGCCCGAGGAGGCGATGCGCCCCTTCGCCGAGTCGGCGCGCGAGTTCTCGCGCGCGATCGAGGGCGCCGACTGGTACGAGCAGCTGCTCGCGATCCACGTCGTGTCGGGCCTGCTGGAGGACTTCTTCGTCGCGATCGTGCCCGGCCTGCCGGAGGACGATCAGGACGCGATGCTGCGCGCGCTGCGCGGTGAGAGCGCGCACCCGCACCTCGCGCGGCTGCTGCTGGCCGCGATCGAGGGCACGCCGCGGCTCTCGGACCGCATGGCGGTGTGGGGCCGCAGGCTCGTGGGCGACACGCTGCTGCAGATGTACCTCGCGGTGAACGGTCCCGACGCGACGGGTCGCGCCGTGCCGAGCCAGAAGCGGCTCGAGCCTGCCTTCAACGACATCGTCGCCTCGCACACCCGCCGCATGGACGAGCTCGGCCTCACGGCCTGAGCCGCCGCCGGGTCAGCGCCAGCGCTGTCCGCCCGGCGGATCGCCGGCAGCCCGGCGCAGCCGGGACGCGACCGTTCAGGCCTTCGTCGCCTGCAGCTCCGCCAGGTAGCGCGCGTCGGCGCGCTGGCGCCGCTGCGGCAGCGTCTTCGGGATGACGACGGCGACGAGGAGCGCGGCGGCGAGGCTGCCGATCCAGAGCCAGCCGTTGTCGGGCGTGGCGCCCAGGAGCGAGCCGATCGTCCAGACGACGCCGGCCGCGGCGCCGGCGGCGAGCGGGTTGAGGAACAGGCCGACCCACTCGCGGCCCGGCAGCAGGTAGCGGGCCAGCAGGCCGATCGCGGCGCCCATCACGACGGGCACGAGCACGAGGACCGGCATCAGGCCACGAAGCCGATCTTGCGCGTCGACTCGCTGCCGATCTCGACGTAGGCGATGCTCGCGCTCGGCACGATGTAGCGGCGGCCCTTCGCGTCGTCGAGCGCCAGGTGGCCCTCGCCGAGCGAGGCGAGCACGGCGTCCTCGACCTCCTTGGCGGTCTGCGCCGAGTCGAACGCGATCTCGCGTGCCGAGTCCTTGATGCCGATGCGGATGTCCATGCTCCTGAGGATAGGCGATCCGCACGGGCCGCCGGACCGGGTCCGCGCCGGGCGAACGCGCCGCCGGAGGGCCGCGCGGGCGATGTCGGCGGCCGTCGATACCGTGGCGCTGTGGCCCCAGCAAGCGCAGTGCTCGATCGCACCATCACCCTCGACGCGTCCCAGCGCGCCGTGCTCGGCCTGCCTGCCGACGCATCCGCCATCGTGCTCGGCGTCGCCGGCTCCGGCAAGACGACCACGCTCGTCGAGCTGGCCGCCGAGCGCCTCGCCGCCGGCCTCGCGCCGGCCGAGCTGCTCGTCGTCACTGGCTCGCGGCAGGCGGCGACCGCGCTGCGCGACCGGCTCGCCGCCCGCACGGCGCTCGTCACGCCGGGGCCGCTCGCGCGCTCGATGCCGTCGTTCGCGCACGCGGTGCTGACCGCCGCGGCGCTCGCCGACGGCCGGCCCGCGCCGCAGCTGCTCTCGGGCGCCGAGCAGGACCGCATCATCGCTGCCATGCTCGCCGGCCACGCCGACGACGCCGCGCAGGGAGCGCCGAGCGGCCCCGACTGGCCCGAGCACCTGGGCGCGGAGGTGCGCGAGCAGGCGGGCTTCCGCGCCGAGCTGCGCGAGCTCATGGCGGCGGCCGCCGAGCGAGGGATGACGGCGGATGCGCTGGCGCGCGAGGGCGAGGCGCGCGGCGTCCCCGAGTGGGTCGCCGCGGGCGCCTTCATGGCCGAGTTCGAGCGGCTGCAGCGGCTCGAGCGGCGCGGCGCCGACGCGGTGACGGCGGCATCCCTGCTGCGCACCGCGGCGGCGCACGTGGCCGCGGGCAGGGTCGCCGTGCCGTCGCTCGTGCTCGTCGACGACGCGCAGGAGCTCACCGAGGGCGCGGTCGTGCTGCTCGAGGCGCTGCGCGGCCGCGGCGCGGCGGTCGTGGCCCTCGGCGACCCCGACACGACCACGGGCGGCTTCCGCGGCGCCGATCCCGCGCTGCTGACGGGCCTGCCGGCGAGGCTGGGCTTCGGCGGGCAGCCGAGCCACCGGCTCGTGCTCGAGCGCGACCACCGGCACGGCGAGGCCGTGCGTTCCTTCGCGCTCGCGCTCGCGGCGGGCATCGGCACGGCGGGCGCCGGCGACCACCGCATCGCCGCGGCCGCGCGCTCGGCGGGCGACGCGGTCGAGCTGCGGATCGCCGACTCGCTCGACGCGCAGGCCAG
>DASSWM010000331.1:0-3567 GCA_035704865.1 Agrococcus sp. | reverse complement strand
CGGCCGCGCCGCGGAGCAATGCCGGACGGTCCGCGGACCGACGCTCGCCCTGCCGCGGCGCACGCCGGACGGTCCGCGGACCGCTCGCGCCCTTGTGGCCCGCGGGCTGCCGCCGTAGCGTTCGACGCGAGGAGGCGACGGCCATGAGCGATCGCGAGCAGCAGGGCGCGCCGGACACGGCGCAGACGGCGCGGGTCGCCGAGTTCCACCGCCTGCACGAGGCGGGCACCTTCGTCATGCCGAACCCGTGGGATGTCGGCAGCGCCCTCGTGCTGGCCGGCATGGGCTTCCCCGCGCTCGCGTCGACGAGCTCGGGCGCGGCGTGGACGAACGGCCTGCCCGACAACGGCAGCACGCTCGAGGCCACGCTCGCGCACCTGCGTGCGCTCGCGCAGGCGATCGACGTGCCGCTCAACGCCGACTTCGAGGGCGGCTTCGCCGTCGAGCCCGAGCGGCTGCACGGCACGGTGCTCGCGGCGACGGGCACGGGCATCGCGGGGCTGTCGATCGAGGACTCGACCGGGGAAGCCGACCGGCCGCTGCACGAGTTCGGGCTCGCCCTCGACCGCATCGTCGCCGCTCGCGCCGCGATCGACGAGAGCGGCACCGGCGTGCTGCTCACCGCCCGGTCCGAAGGCTTCGTCGTCGGCCGCCCCGATCTCGACGAGACGATCCGGCGGCTGCGCGCCTTCGCCGAGGCGGGCGCCGACTGCCTCTACGCGCCGCGGATCACCACCGCCGAGCAGGTCACGGCGATCGTCGAGGCGGTCGCGCCGAAGCCGGTCAACCTGCTGATCAACGCGCCGTTCATCACCGTCGCCGAGGCGGCCGAGCTCGGCGTGCGCAGGATCAGCGTCGGCGGCACGCTCGCCCGCGCCGCGTGGGGCGGCTGGCTCGGCGTCGCGCGCGAGATCGCGGCGACCGGCACCTTCATGGGCTTCCAGGAGCTGCCGGATGTCGACGGCATGCTGCGCGAGAGGAGCACGCCCTGAGCGCGCGAGCGCCCCGCGCCTGCGGCCGCCGATGCAGCGTCGAGGTGCTCCGCTGACGCAGCCGCGCACCGCCGTGCTCGTCGAGGGCCACAGCGACCGCATCGCGGTCGAGGCGCTCGCGGGCAGGCTCGGCCGCGACCTCGCCGCCGAGGGCATCGAGATCGTCGCGATGGGCGGCATCACGAACACGCGCGCGTTCGCGCAGCGCTACGGGCCCATGGGCGACGACCGCCGGCTCGCCGGGCTCTACGACGCGCCCGAGGAGCGCATGGTCCGCCACGGGCTCGCCGCCGCGGGCATCCCCGAGGCGCGCACGGCGCAGCTCGAGCCGCTCGGCTTCTTCCGCTGCAGCGCCGACCTCGAGGACGAGCTCATCCGCGCGCTCGGCGCCGACGCCGTCGAGGCGGTCATCGCGGCGGCGGGGGAGTCGCGCTCCCTCGCGCGGCTCGCGCAGATGCCCGCGCAGCACGGCTGGACGCGCGAGGCGCTGCTGCGCCGCTTCATCGGCGTGCGCTCCGGCCGCAAGGCCGCCTACGCGCGGCTGCTCGTCGAGGCGGTCGAGCCCGCCGCCGCGCCGCGACCGCTCACCGCGCTGCTCGCGCACATCGCCCCCGGCGCCGAGGAGCCCGGCGTCCGCTCGCGCACCGCGGCCCCGTCGCGTAGCGTCGCGACCGGAAGGAGCCCCATGATCCCCACCGTCACCGCGCACGGCGGCCTGACCCTGCCGGCGCTCGGCCTCGGCACCTACACGCTCACCGGCCGCGCGGGATCCGAGGCGATCGCGCACGCCATCGCGGCCGGCTACACCCTGCTCGACTCCGCCTTCAACTACGAGAACGAGGGATGCGTCGGGGCCGCCGTGCGCGCATCCGCCCGTCACGGCGTGGCCCGCGACGGGCTCATCGTCACGTCGAAGCTGCCGGGCAGGCACCACGAGCACGACGCCGCGATCGCGACGATCGAGGAGAGCGTCGCGCGCATGGGGCTCGAGCGCATCGACCTGTACCTCGTGCACTGGCCGAACCCGCTCACGGGCCGCTACGTCGAGGCGTGGCGCGCGCTCATCGAGGCGAAGGAGCGCGGGCTCGTCGGCGCGATCGGCGTGTGCAACTTCCTGCCCCAGCATCTCGACCGGCTGCGGGCCGAGACGGGCGTCGTGCCCGAGGTGAACCAGGTCGAGCTGCACCCGCGCTTCCCGCAGGAGGAGCAGCTCGCGTACGACCGCGAGCACGGGATCATCACGCAGGGCTGGAGCCCGCTCGGCCGCGGCGAGCTGCTCGACGAGCCCGAGATCGTGCGCGTCGCCGAGGCGCACGGCGCGACGCCGGGCCAAGTGATCCTCGCGTGGGCGATCGCGCGCGGCGTCGTGCCGCTGCCGAAGTCCTCGTCGCCCGAGCGGCAGCGCGAGAACCTCGGCGCGCTCGACGTGCGGCTGAGCGACGACGACGTCGCCGCCATCACGGCCCTCGGCCGCCCCGATGGGCGCCTGAAGGACCAGGACCCCGCCGCGTACGAG
This sequence comes from Agrococcus sp., assembly GCA_035704865.1. Taxonomy (GTDB): domain Bacteria; phylum Actinomycetota; class Actinomycetes; order Actinomycetales; family Microbacteriaceae; genus Agrococcus. Next base: position 1,059 of record DASSWM010000331.1, on the reverse strand, counting down.
GAGTTCTAGGGGCGACGATCGTTTCCGGCACCACTTTGTCGTGGCGAGTGAGCGACACTTCGGTACGGCAAGCGCCCGTCGCGGGCGCCCAGCGCGCCGCGACCCTACGGCGCGAACACGAGGATGCGGTCGTCGCCCTCCGCGGGCGAGCCGCGGCCGTCCGTGCTGTTGGTGAGCGCCCAGAGCGAGCCGTCCGGCGCGAGGGCGACATCGCGCATCCGCCCGAACCTGCCCTGCCAGTGCACGGTCGAGGTGGAGAGGTCGGCGAGCGGCACCTCGCGCAGCGACGCGCCGCGCAGGTTGGCGATCCAGATGCTGCCGCCCGCGATGGCGATGCCGCTCGGGCTCGCCTCGGCCGGCGACCACTGCTGCAGCGGATCGACGAAGCGCGCCACGCCCGCGATGCCCTCGACGGCGGGCCAGCCGTAGTTGGCGCCCGCCTCGATGCGGTTGAGCTCGTCCCACGTGTTCTGCCCGAGCTCGGACGCGTACATCGTGCCGTCCTCGGCCCACGCGATGCCCTGCGGGTTGCGGTGGCCGAGCGTGTAGACGGGCGAGCCGGGCGTCGGGTTGTCGGTGGGGATCGACCCGTCGGGCTCCAGGCGCAGGATCTTGCCTGCGAGGCTGTCGGGATCCTGCGCCGCGCCGGGCGCGCCCGCGTCGCCCGTGGTGATGTACAGCATGCCGTCGGGGCCGAAGGCGATGCGGCCGCCGTTGTGGTTGCCCGCCGCCGGGATGCCGGTGATGACCTCCTCGGGCTGGCCGAGCGCCAGGCTGCCGGGCTCGCCCGTGAGCGGCACGCGCATGACGCGGTTGTCGTCGGCGGTCGTGCCGTACGCGTAGAGGTGGCCCGCGCCGATCGCGAGCCCCAGCAGGCCGCCCTCGCCGCCCGGCGCGAGACCGGCGATCTCGGCGATCTGCCGCACCTCGCCGCTCGCCGACACCTCGAGGATCGCCGTGCTGTCGCGCTCGCTCACGAGGGCCGTGCCCTCGTCGACGAACGCGATCGACCACGGCGCCTGCAGACCGGTCGCGAGCACGGCGGGCTCGGCGAGCGTG
>DASSWM010000330.1:0-5555 GCA_035704865.1 Agrococcus sp. | reverse complement strand
CCGCCGACCTGCTCGCGGCGCTGAACCGCGAGGAACCGGCGGGCAAGCTGCTCGCTGTGCAGCTGGAGTCGCTCGTGGGCGACGCGGCGAGCACCGGCCCGTATGGATCGACGGCCGGGTGCTACCTCAACACGCGCACGGGCGAGTCGGTCGACGCCTTCCTCGCGGATGACGACGACATCGACGAGGACGATCGAGTCGCCGTCGACGTCGACGGCGAGGAGTGGGTGCACCTCGCGCTCGAGCGGCCCGAGTCGCGGGACATGGAGGCGTTCGCCGAGTCGCGCGACGGGCGCGAGCGCGAGGCGCTCGAGCGGTCGACCCACGGCACGGGCGCGTTCAAGCGGTTCCGGGCAGCCGTCGACGCGCTTGACCTCTGGGGCGAATGGCAGGCGCGCGTCGACGAGCTGCAGTGGGGCGAACTGCGGGAGGAGCTGCGCGAACACGGCATCGTGCCGGTGTGAGCCGTGGGCCCGCTGTGGCTCCGTCAGTCACCCAGCAGCGCGTTGTGGAACAGTCGATTCAGGAAGGCCTTGTGCTTGCCGAGCACGAGCTCGTCGAGCAGCCCGGCCTCTGCGAGCCTCCGCAGCTAGCCTGAGGCGGTCTGGCGTGTGACGCCGCATGCCGTCACGACATCGCCGATGGTGACGTAGGCGTTGTGGAAGAGCACATCGACGAACTTGGTGCTGACGCCGCTCGGCAGCAGCACGTCGATCTCTTCGGCGACTCGAGCGTATGCCCGACGTACGCGACCTGCCCGGTCAAGCGACCACCGTGCGCCATCCCGCACTGCGAGGAGCATGAGGTCATGTCAGGGTCCTTTACATCGGCTGCTGTCATGTTAACGAAATCGCGATTCTTTAACACGTTCTCTCCACATGTCAGCGCGCTTGACATGAGCTGCTTGCGCGGACCGCCAAAGGTCATGTGGGTGGCCGGGTGTGGACTGAACGCGAAGCGTTCGCGAGGGACTGACTGGGGCCGGTGGCAGCGTTCCGCGGAGCTTCACGAACACGGCGGCGGTCGTCGTCGCCACAGCGAACTCCGGGAGAGAGACATCATGGGACGCACCCAGCGCAGCACCCGCAACGGCCAGCACCGCCAGTCGTGGCAGCAGCGCCACACCCTCCGCGTCGAGGCCGACCGGCTGATGGAGCAGCACGACGACCTGCGCACCGCGATCCGCGCGCAGTTCCGCGCGATCTGACCCGTCAGGCCTGCTCGCCGTCCATGCCCGTCTGACCCGTGTAGAAGCCGTAGGTCGCATCGGCCTGCTGCTTCGCCTTCGCGGGATCCGTGCCGGCGGCGACCGCGGCCTCGCCCCACGCGTCGGCCGCGCCGCGGTGGAACGCCTTGCCCTCATCGGTCAGGCCCCAGGCCTCGCCCTGCTCGGGCGTCATCGCCGTCTCGGGCGAGGTCAGGTGCAGCGCGAGCCCCATGAGGCCGCCGTCCCAGCCCACGCCGGTCGCGCCCGGACCGAACGTGTCCGCCATCTCGGCCGGCACATCCGCCTCGCGCGCCACGTGCTCGAGCTCGAGCCGCGTGCCCTCGCCCTCGCGCGACAGCCGCACGGTCAGCCACGTCACGCCGCCGCCGAACTCCCACGTCACCCGGTAGCGCGCCGCGTCGTCCGCCGGCGGCTCGCACTCGAGGATCGTCCCGTTGGCGTTGCCCTCCAGCTGGTACGTGCCGCCCAGCTCGAGCTCGCCAGAGACAGGCATGAACCAGCGCGCGATCCGCGCGGGGTCGGTCACGGCATCCCACACGTCCGCGACCGGCGAGGGGTAGGTCTGCTCGAGCGTCTGCACGTTCGAGCGCTCCCCGTCGATCACCTCCGTGCGCACGCCGCGCGAGACGGCTCCCAGCTGTCCCAGCACATCCACCATCGTCTACTCCTTCGTCTCGGTGGTCTCGGCGGGGCTGCCGCCCTCGCCCTTGTCGTCGTCGGATGCGTCGGCCCGGCCGACGGGCGTGCGCTCGCTCGCGTCGTCGGATGCGTCGGGCCGCTCCGCCGGCTGCTGCTCGTCGCGGTCGGCCGGCCGCGACGCGGCGGCCTCTGCCCGCAGGCGCCGCTGGCGCAGGCCGCGGGCGAGCTCGGTGTCGAGGGCGGCGAGCTTCGGCATCCAGAACCCGTCGAAGGTGCTCAGCCACTCGCGGGCCTCCCGCGGACCGTTCGGGTCGACGGCGTAGAGCCGCCGCTGCCCCTCCGGCCGCACGGTCGCGAAGCCCTGCTCGCGCAGCACGCGCAGGTGCTGGCTGACGGCGGGCTGGCTGATGCCGAACTCGTCGCCGATCACGGTCGCGATCGCGCCAGAGCTCGCCTCGCCGTCTGCGAGCAGCTCGAGGATGCGTCGCCGCACCGGATCGCCGAGGACATCGAGCGCGTGCATGCGGCCATGCTTGCACGACGACTTATATAAGTCAAGGGTGAATCATGACTCGCGATTGCCGTCTCATTCGGCCCGGCAGCACCCGCGACACGCCGAAGCGGTTCTTTTGAAAGAACCCTTGCGAAGCGTCCGCTTTGAAAGTAGTCTTTCGCATGTCGGCACGAAGGACCACCGCCGGCACCGACCGAGGAGGCATCCCATGGGACGCAAGAGCCGTACCGCCCGCAGCGCCGCTGCCGCGCTCGAGCTCACCGCCGAGAGGCGCAACCGCACGCGGGTCGAGCACGACGACTCGCAGCGGTACTACGACCGCGTGCGCGCCGAGCTCAGCATGCAGCGTGGTTTGATCTGAGCATGGCGCAGCCGAAGGAGTTCTTCGAGACGGTCGAGCTCGAGACGGACGAGGGCCGCTCGCTCCGCACGGGCGATCCCGCCGTGCTGCGGGCGCTCGCGCACCCGCTGCGCGTCGAGATCCTGACGGTGATCGACGAGCTCGGCGAGGCGACCGCGACGCAGATCGCCGAGCGGGTGGGCGAGAGCCCCTCGAACTGCTCCTTCCACCTCCGCACGCTCGCCAAGGCGGGCTTCATCGAGCGCGCCGAGGCGCAGGGCACCTCCAAGCCTTGGAAGCCCGTGCACCAGAGCCGTGACCTGCGGCCCGACCCGGCCGACCCCGAGTCGATTCGCACGTCGGCCACGATCGGCGCACTGTACGTGCAGCACGAGGCCAACCGCGTCGTCGACTTCCTCACCAGGCACGGCTTGGGCAATGAGGAGTGGCTGGGCGGCATCACCGTCAACTCCTCGGCGTTCTGGGCCACGCCCGAGGAGCTCGCCGAGGTCGCGACCGAGATCGCCCACATCGCCGACCGCTTCCGCGGCCGCAAGGATCCGGCGAAGCGCCCCGCGGGCAGCCGCAAGGCCCACTTCTTCGCCACGCTGAACCCCGACTTCGACCTGCCCGCGACACCCGCGGCCGGCGAGGAGTTCGACGCGGGCTGAGCCCGCGCCTCCATCACTGCTGACCGGCCGCCGCGAGGCGCGCCGCGGCGACCCGCGCTGCCGCGACACGCCTGCGCGCAGGTCCGCCGAGCCCCGACGCACCAGGACACAGGAGTCCTCCCATGACCACCGACGCATCCGCCACCGCATCGAAGCAGGCCCCGCCCGGGGCCGCGTCGCGCGCGCCGAAGCCGCCCTCGCCCATGCGCCGCCCCGCCTACCGCCGCCTGATGGTCGGCTGGTTCGCCACCAACCTCGGCGACAGCGCGCTCTACCTCGTGCTCGCGATCTGGGTGCGCGAGCTCACGGGCTCTGACGCCGCGGGCGCCCTCGTGTTCCTCTTCCTCGGCCTGCCGGCGCTGCTCGCGCCGTGGGCGGGCCAGCTCGCCGACCGCGTGCACCGGCGCCCGCTGCTCATCGCCACGAACGCGGGCGTCGCGGCGGTGCTGCTGCTGCTCCTGCTCGTGGGCGGGCCCGAGCAGGTGTGGCTCATCTATGCCGTCACCTTCGGCTACGGGCTCTCGGCCTACCTCACGAGCGCGGCGCAGGCCGGGCTGCTGCGCGACCTGCTGCCCGACGACGAGATCGGCAGCGCCAACGGCATCTTCACGTCGATCGACAACGGCATGCGCATCGTCAGCCCGCCGCTCGGCGCCGGTCTGTACGTGCTCGCGGGCCCGTGGGCGGTCGTCGCCGTCAGCGTCGCGGGCTACCTCGTCATGGCGCTCATGCTGCTGACGGTGCGCATCGAGGAGTCGGCGCCCGAGCCGCGCGCCGCCGACGCGACCTATTGGAGCGAGGTCTCGGCCGGCTTCCGCGAGCTGCTGCGCGACCCGCTCCTGCGCCTGCTCACGATCGCGACCGCCGTCGGCTTCGGCCTCACCGGCATCCTCAACGCCACGATCTTCCCGCTCATCGAGCACGGGCTGCAGGCCGGCCCCGCCGCGCTCGGGCCGGCGCAGGCGATCCAGGGCGTCGCGGCGCTCGCCGGCGGGCTCGTCTCGGCCGCCGTGCTGCGCCGGCTGGGGGAGCGGCGCCTGTTCGCGTGGGGCATGACGCTCGTCGCGGTCGGCTCGTTCGCGGCCTACGCGCTCGTGCAGTGGCCGATGCCCGAGGAGTGGATGCGCTGGGCCGGCATCACGCTCGTGCAGTGGCCGATCGGCTTCGGCGTGCCGTGGGTGGTCGTCGGCCTCTCGACGCTGCGCATGCGGCTGGTGCCGAGCCGCCTGCAGGGCCGCACCTCGGCGGCGATGAACGTCTCGATCAACGTGCCGCAGATGCTCATGCTCGCGCTCGGCACCGCCGCGATGGTGGTCATCGACTTCCGCTGGCTGCTGCTCGCGGCGGCGATCGGCATCGCGGGCGCGGCTGTCGCGGTCTGGGTGGGTCGCGGCGTGGGTGCGCGGCAGACGACGGATGCGTCGGCTGAGTCCCGGGCATAGCAAGACCTGGAAGCATGGGGGCATGACGAACCTCAGCACGACCACCCTCAGCGACTTCACGGCCGAGGCCCTCACCGGCGGCGAGGTGTCGCTCGCCGACTACGAGGGCAAGGTCGTGCTCGTCGTGAACACCGCGAGCGAGTGCGGGTTCACGCCGCAGTACGAGGGGCTCGAGCAGCTCTGGCGCGAGCTCGGCGAGCAGGGCCTCGTGGTGCTCGGCTTCCCCTCCGACCAGTTCGGCCACCAGGAGCCGGGCACCGAGGCGGAGATCGCCGAGTTCTGCCAGCGCAACTACGGCGTCTCGTTCCCCATGTTCGCCAAGATCGAGGTGAACGGCCCCGACACCCACCCGCTCTACCGCTGGCTGAAGAGCGAGAAGAAGGGCATGATCGGCGGCGCCATCAAGTGGAACTTCACGAAGTTCCTCATCGGCCGCGACGGCGCCGTGCTCGAGCGCTACGGCTCGACGACGACGCCCGCGGACATCCGCCCCGACATCGAGCGGGCGCTCGCCGCCTGACCCCCGACCGGCCCCGCCTGAACCCGGCGCGACCCCGCCTGAACCCCGCGCGACCCCGCCTGAGCCCCGCGCGTTCGCGCCTGAGCCCCGCCGGCCTCCGCCGACCTCCGCCCGTCAACTGATTCTGAGGGGCTTCGAGCCGCTCAGGTGGCTGTGCGGCGTCAGGGCCGGTTGAACGCCGGGGATCCGGCGGGAAACCCC
>DASSWM010000329.1:0-12967 GCA_035704865.1 Agrococcus sp. | reverse complement strand
TCCGAGCTCGCGCTGCAGACGCGGCAGCTGCCGATCACCAACCTCGAGCTCGTGCCGGACTCCGGCGTGAACACGGGCGATCCCGACTTCGACGAGATCCACGCCATGGTGCAGCAGGCGCTCGCGGAGGCCGACGCGATCGTGCCGCCCACCGGGACGCCGTCGCCGTAGCGCTCCGTCGTTGCGGCGACCGGCGGCGCGGCGTCAGAGCTCGGCGTGCAGCTGCCACACCTGACCGGCCGCGGCCTCCCAGGTGAACGCCCGCGCCCGATCCTGCGCGTGCAGGCGCAGCCGCGTGCGCTCTGCCTCGTCGTCGAGCAGGCGCGCGAGGGCGCCGGCGAGCTCGTCGGCGCCGCCGTCGACCGACACGCTCGCGTCGCCCGCGATCTCGTCGAGCGAGCGGTTCGAGGGATGCACGGTCGCGGTGCCGAGCGCCGCCGCCTCGAGCAGCGAGAGCCCGAGCGTGTCGTGCTCCGACACGTGCAGGTGCGCGAGCGCGCGGCCGTAGGCGACCGCGAGGTCGGCATCGGAGAGATCGCCGAGCATCACGAGCCGCCCCGCCGGGATGCCCGCCTCGACGGCCATCGCGGCGAGCCTGGCATCGCCCCACTCGACCGGTCCCGCGACCACGACCCGCACATCCGGCATCGCAGCGCTCGCGATCGTCTCGATGAGCTGCTCGGCCTGGCGGCGGCCGCCGGGCTGCGTGAGCGCGAGCACGTAGTCGTCGGGCAGCGTGAGGCTGCGCGCGGGGGGCGCGGCCGCCGCGGCCAGCAGCGTCGCCGAGGGCGCGGGGTGCACGACGCGGATGCGCTCGGACGTGCCGCCGAGCAGCGCGAGATCCTCGGCGACCGCGGTCGTGGGCACGACGATCGCGTGCGCCCGCGCGAGGGCGCGCTTGAGGGCGCGGTCGAACCAGCGCTGCTTGCGCTCGGAGCGGTCGGAGAACGGCTGGAGCCCGTACACGGTCACCGTCACCTGGTCGCCCGGGTCGGGCTCTCGCACGAGCGGCGCCATGAGGCTCGTCGCGTGCACGAGCCCGTGCACCGGGATCGTCGTGATCGTGTGCAGCCACGCCTCGCGCAGCTCGCGTGCCGGCACGGCCGTCTGCCGCAGCTCGGCGAGCCCCGGCAGCCGCTCCTTCGCGCGCGCCTCGCGCGTGTCGGTGATCTTGGCTGAGAGCCCCGCGACCTCGAAGCCCGTGGGCGCGGTCGCGATGAGCCCGCGCGTCATCTCAGCCGAGTAGCGCCCGACCGGCGTCGACGACTGCTCCGCCACCTCATCGAGCACGACGGTGAGCCGGCCGCTCGCGCGCTCCTCGGATCGTGCGGCGGTCACAGGGCGGCACGCTCCTTGAGCGGCTCCCACCACGAGCGGTGGTCGCGGTACCACTGCACGACGTCGGCGAGGCCCTGCTCGAACGGCACCTGCGGCGCGTAGCCGAGCTCGTCGGCGATCTTGCCGATGTCGACCGAGTAGCGGAAGTCGTGGCCCTTGCGGTCGGCGACCTGCTCGACCGCCGACCAGTCGCGGTCCGTCGCCTCGAGCAGCAGCTCGGTGAGCTGCCGGTTGGAGAGCTCGGTGCCGCCGCCGATGTTGTAGACCTCGCCGGGGCGGCCGGCGGTGAGCACGAGCGCGACGCCGCGGCAGTGATCGTCGACGTGCAGCCAGTCGCGCACGTTCTCGCCGTCGCCGTAGAGCGGCACCGACGCCCCGTCGATGAGGTTCGTGACGAACAGCGGGATGAGCTTCTCGGGAAAGTGGTACGGGCCGTAGTTGTTCGAGCAGCGCGTGATGCGCACGTCGAGGTCGTGCGTGCGGTGGTACGAGCGGGCCAGCAGATCGCTGCCCGCCTTCGATGCCGAGTAGGGGCTGTTGGGCTCGAGCGGGCGGTCCTCCGCCCACGAGCCCGACTCGATGGAGCCGTACACCTCATCGGTCGAGACGTGCACGAACCGGCGCACGTCGTGCCGCAGCGCCGCGTCGAGCAGGCGCTGCGCGCCGACGACGTTCGTCTCGACGAACACGGATGCGTCGCGCACCGACCGGTCGACGTGGCTCTCGGCGGCGAAGTGCACGATGGCGTCATGGCCCGGCAGCATGCGGTCGAGCAGCCCGGTGTCGCGGATGTCGCCGTGCACGAACTCGTAGTGCGGGTGCTCGGCGACGGGCGCGAGGTTGGCGAGGTTGCCGGAGTAGGTGAGCGCGTCGAGGACGGTGACGGATGCGCCCTCGAGGCCGGGGAGGCGGTCGTCGAGCGCCATCCGGACGAAGTTCGAGCCGATGAAGCCGGCGCCGCCGGTGACGAGGATCTTCACGGGTTCGAGGGCCTCCCGATCGAGTGCATGGCTCGACGAGTCTAGCCGCGCCCCCGCGCGCGTCAGCGCCGGCCGAAGTCGAGCACGTAGTACCAGGAGCCGTTCGTGCCGCGCGCGACGCCGATGCCGATGTGCGTGAACGACTCGCGGAGGATGTTCGCCCGGTGGCCGGGCGACGCCATCCACGCGGCCATGATGCGGTCGACGTCGGGCTCCGGCGTGCCCCACGTGCGTCCGACGTTCTCGCCCCAGCCGCGCAGACCGCACTCGCGCGCCTCGGCGGTCAGCTGCGGGTTGTGGGCCGCGCCGGAGAGCCCCTCGGCGGCCATCGTGGCCGCCCATCCGCCCGCCATGCGCGCGAGGCACGCGTCGGTCGCGAGCGGCGGCAGCGGCGCAGCGGGCGGCGCGCTGGGGCTGGGCGAGGGATCGACGGGGTCCGAGCCCGCATCCGCTCGCGCGTCGTTGATCAGCGCGAGCAGCGCGTCGGCGGCCTCGGTGAGCGCAGTGCACGGCACGAGCGCCGCAGCCGCGGCCGAGACCGAGTGCGCATCGCCCAGCACGCGCGTCGCCTGGATGCCCAGGCGCCGGGTCTCGCCGAGCACCGCGTCGTCCGGAGCGCAGCGCTGCGGCGTCAGGTACATCGGCACCGAGGTGCGCCCGGCGAGCACCGAGCCCGCGAGCCCGTCTGGGAAGTTCTCCCCGCTCGCGAGCAGCATCGTGCGGGAGGGGCTCGAGGTCGTGAAGCGCTGGTTGATCAGCAGCGCCGTGTCGTAGCGGTCGTGGCCGCCGAAGCGCTCGATGGCCCTGCCCGTCGCGCGGAGCCGATCGGCGACCCCCGCGCTGACCGACGAGGGCGAGCCGGCGATGGCGAACCGCTCGATCCCGCTCATGCGCGATGCGAGCAGCTGGGAGAGTCGAGCGCCGTCACCGGTCGCGAGGATGAGCCCGTGGCCGAGCCGTGCGGCAACCGCGCCGGCCGTGAGCGCGTCGGCGAAGCCGAGGCCGCTCACGACCCACACGCTCGCCACCGGCTTCGACTGCCGCAGCCGATCGAGCAGCAGCAGCGACGTCTCCACGCGATCGCTCCCGCCGATGCGGGTCACGGGCGTGCCGGGCAGCAGGCCGCGCACGGCCGCCTCGAGCTGCGCCGAGAGCGTCGCGGTCGAGCCCACGAGCACCACTTCGCGCGGCGCGACCCGACGCAGCTCGGCTGCGACGGGGGGCGGGATCTCCTCCGGCCGCACGAGCAGCAGTCGGCCGTCCTCGGCGGCGGCGACCGGTGCGGCTGCCAGCGCGTCGGGGAAGTCGAGGCCGGAGGCGAGGTAGGCGACGCCGCCCACAGGCATGGCCTGCGAGACCTCGACGCTCGTCGCGTAGCGATCCGCACCGGCGAGGCGCTCGATGTCGTCCGCCGCGACGGCGGGCGGTGCAGCGGTGATCGCGCTCGTGCCGGCGACGAGGAGTGCGGTGGCGAGGGCGATGAGCCTGACGCGCATGACGTGCCTCCCGGTTCGCGGGCGTTCGGGCCCGCGAACCGCCCATTGTCCCGAATCGCGCGCGAGCGCCGCGGCAGCTCTCCACAGGCGCAGGCGCGGCTGGGGAGCGGGCCTCGCGACCGGAGTCCCGTAGCCTGTCGCCATGAGCGGCATGGGTGGCGGGGGAGCGGCACGCGTGCGCGATGGGCTCCGATCCGCTCGGGATCGCGGCGGCGATGCGATGCGGCGAGCGCTCGGCGTGCAGCCCGGCCGCGGCTTCTACGACGATCGTCCCTCGCCCGCGACGCTCGTGACGCTGGCCCGGCTCCGCGCCCGCAACCTGGCGGGGCGGTCGGCGGTATTCGGCGATGCTCCCGTGGCGGTCGTGATGACGACCACCGCCGCACGCATCGCATCGGTGTGGGCCGCGATCGAGTCGATCGGCGCCGGCGCCGTGCGGCCACGCCGGCTCATCCTCTGGCTGGACGATCCGGAGCTGGCCGAGCTGCCGACCTCGCTGCGTCGGCTCGAGCGGCGCGGGCTCGAGGTGCACCACGTGGATCCGGGTCTGCGGGTGCACACGAAGTGGTGGCCGTACGTGCGCGGCATCCCTGCCCACGCGGTGCCGATGGTGACGAGCGACGACGACCAGCTATACCCGCATCGCTGGCTGCAGCGGCTCGTGGAGGTCGCCCAGCGGCATCCCGACGCCGTCGTCGCGCATCGCGCGCACCGGGTGGCGCTCGCGACCGAGGGCCTGGCGCCGTACACGGCGTGGCAGCCGGTGCGCAGCACGACGCCCAGCTTCGCCAACTTCGGCACCTCGGTGTCCGGCCAGCTCTTCCCTCCGGCGCTGCTCGACCGGCTGCGCGAGGCGGGCACGCGCTTCCTCGAGACCGCGCCGAACGCCGACGACGTGTGGCTGTTCGCGCAGGCGGTCGGCGCAGGCATGCGCGTCGTGCAGACGAGCGCGGAACCGGCCAACTATCCGTTCGTGCCCGGCTCGCAGGCGAGCGGGCTCTACCTCGAGAACGTGCTCCACGAGGGCAACGACCGGCAGCTCGCGAGCGCGCTGAGCGATGCTGAGCTGGCGCGCATCGCGCTCGACCTCACGCCCTGAGCGACGCCGGCGCTCCGCGCCTCGAGTGCTTGGCCGCTACCAGATGCCCAGCAGCAGCGCGATGCGCAACAGCCGCCGCTCGGTCGCCTCGCGGCGCAGCTCGGGCGCCAGCCGGTGCAGCGCGATCCGGGAGCCGAGGTCGGTGCCGGCGAACAGCGGCGCGATGCGATCCAGCCGCGCCCGCTGCGCGTCGTCGGCGACCGCGGCGCTCAGCCGCGCGACCGCTCCGCACTGCACGCGGTACTCGCCGGAGGCGAGCCGACGGAACCGCACCGCCGCCTGCGTGAGCCCGCTGTTGGCGCCCGTCGCGTTCGCGTCGTGCTGCCGGTACTCGAGCGTCGGCTGCGCGTCGATGTGCCATCGGCCGCCGCTCGCGCGCACGATCGCATAGGCGAGCCAGTCGTGCGGCACGATGCCGTCGTCGGGCACGTGGCGGATCGCCGCGCGAATCGCGGCGAACGTGTCGGCCCGGAACACGAAGGTGCACCCGGGACCCGCAGACTCGAGCAGGAAGTCGAGCGCGGTCTGCGGCTGCGCCTTGTCGACGAGCTCGGTGCGCCGGCTGCCGTCGGCGCGCTCCCAGAACGCGGTGACGTTCGACGAGACCGCGTCGACCCCGAGCCGCTCGAGCTGGGCGAGCTGCCGCGCGAGCTTGTCGTCGTGCCAGATGTCGTCCTGGTCGGCGAGCGCCACGGCCGTCGCGCCCGCGACGTCGGCCTCCCGGATGAGCCGCAGGAAGTTCGCCTGCGGCGTGCCGAACGTGCCCTGCGGCAGCAGCGTCACGCGAGGATCGCGCGCGAGCTCGTCGAGCAGCTCGCCGGTCGCGTCCGCGGAGGCGTCGTCCGAGACGACGAGCCGCACGCGCACGCCCTGCTGGGCGAGGATCGATCGCGCCTGCTCGGCGACGTAGGCAGCGCCGTTGTGCGTGGCCATGAGCACCGCGACGAGCGGCTCGGCAGTCGCTTCCCCGGGTATGGTCACGGTCCCCCGCCTCTCTCCGCGCCAGCCTCCGAGACTACCGCCGATCCCTCGGTTAGCCTGACCCCTGCACGCAAGTCATCGGAGGGGGACAGGTTGCGCCGGATCGCCGTGGTCACCTGCTACCGCCAGCCCGACTACGTGCGTGCGATCACCCTGCGGCATGCCGTCGCCGACCTCGGCGACGAGCTCGTGGTGGTGAAGAACCGCTCGCGCGGCGTGCGTCGCTACGCCGAGGTGACGGGGGAGCTGTGGCGGATGCGTCGGGCCAGGCCGGATGCGTACATCGTCACGTTCCGGGCGTTCGAGATCCTGCCGATCGTGCTCGCGCTCGCCGGCCGCCGGCCGGTGGTCTACGACGAGTTCATCAACCCGGTCGAGTGGTTCGTCGAGGAGCACGGCAGGCTGCGTCCCGGATCGCTCGGCGCGACGGCGCTGCGCGGCGCCTTCCGCGCCATGATGCGCCGGTGCGCGCTCGTGCTCGCCGACACCGCCTCGCACGCCGAACACGCCGCCGAGCTCATGGATCTCCCGCGCGAGCACTGGGCGGTGGTGCCGGTGGGCACCGACGAGGACACGTTCCGGCCGGTCGAGCGCACGCCGGCCGAGCACGGCCCGGGGAAGCGGGCGCAGGGCGCACCGTTCCGAGTGCTCTACTACGGCTCGATGCTGCCCCTGCACGGCCTCGACGTGCTGCTCGAGGCTGCGGTGCAGCTGGCCGATCGCGACGACATCGTCGTCGACGTCGTGGGCGGCACCGAAGCCGATCGCGCGCGCGTCGACGCGGCGATCGCGCGCGGCGCGCGCGCGACGTACCGCAGCTGGGTGCCCTACGAGGAGCTGCCGGCGCTGTTCGCGGCTTCGGGCCTCGCGGTGGGCGGTCCGCTCGGCGGCACGGTGCAGAGCCGCTACGTCATCACCGGCAAGACCTTCCAGTTCCTCGCCTCCGCGGTGCCGACGCTCGTGGGCGCCAACCTCGAGAGCGGGGTCTTCACCGACCGGCGCGACGCGCTCGTGGTGCCGCAGGCCGATCCCGGGGCCGTCGCGACGGCGATCCGCTGGGCCGCCGACCACCGGCACGAGCTGGCTGCGATCGGCCGCGGCGGACGCGAGCTCTACGAGCGGCTGTGGTCACGCCCGCGCATCGCCGACGCCCTCCGCGTCGCCCTCGCTCGGCTTCCCGGCCGGCGCTGAGAACATCGAGCGCAGGTTGAGCAGGCTCGAGAGCAGGAAGAGCACGCCGAGGAACAGCACGTAGAACGCGCGGTCGACGATGCTGGCAGCGAGGATCGCATCGCCTCCGATGCCGTGCCACGCCTGGGTGAGCGCGACGAACGCCTCGCGGAACCCGATGGCGCCGGGCGTGATCGAGACGAACAGCGAGAGGTTCGCGGATGCGCTGTAGACGAGGGACTGGACGGCGTCGGCCCCCGGGCCCCCCACGGCGTTGAGCTCCACGTAGTAGACGGCCGTCATGAGCAGCGCCTGCAGCGCGGTCACGACCGCGATCGCGGCGGTCGTCATGCGCCTGCCGGCACCGGATCGCCAGGCGACGACGCCGACGAGCGCGATCGTGAGCACGAGGCCGACGGCCGTGAGCCATGGCAGCGTGCGGGCGAAGAGCAGCGACACGTTGACCGCGCCGAACGCGAGGTAGTACACGATGGTCGCCAGGGTGAAGTCGCGCAGCCGCACGCCCACCTTCGCCTTCAGATAGGCGGCGCGCACGCCCGGGCCGCTCTGCAGCGGGCCGAAGAAGTTCGCGACGGTGGAGTACACCGTCAGCAGCAGCCCCTCGCGGATGCCGATGCTCGCCTCGCACCAGCGCACGGTCAGCAGCAGGATCGCCCAGTGCGTGGCGATGATGAGCGCATACAGGCCCGTCAGCCAGAGGAGCGCGGCGGGCCCGACGGCGAGCACCTGCCCGATGATCTCGGGCCGCACGGCGACGTAGACCGCGATGAAGACCGCCACGAGCACCAGCACGGCGATCGCGAGCGCCCGCTGGTGCCTGCGGACCCACCGGATGGGCGCGCTTGCGGCGAGCCGGGCGAGCCGTTCCCTCGCGCGAGCGAGGCCCTCGTTCACGCCGCGGCCGCGTCCTGCTCGGGCTTCGCCGGATCGGTGACCCAGTTGCGGGTCGGGCCGTACCGGTCGAGCTTGTCGAGCTCGAGCGAGTCCTCCTGCAGTGATCTGGTGATGCGGGTGAGGTCGGCGATCGCCCCCATCGCGAACGACAGCAGCGCCCCGACGAACAGCAGCACGCCAAGCAGCAGCGACTGCACGTGGTCGCCAGGCGTCCCCATCCAGACGAGCACGAGGTAGCGCACGAACGGGATCGCGCCGGCGACCGTGAAGAGCGCGCCCAGCGTCGCGAAGAAGACGTAGGGCTTGTACATGAAGTAGGCGCGCAGGATCGCGAGGCCCGATTCGCGCATGTGCTGCCAGATGTTCTTGAACAGCCGCGACTCGCGCGTCTTCGCGTTCGTCGTGACGGGGATCGACGTGATCGCGAGCCGCTTGTTGCCGGCCTGGATGATCGTCTCCATGCAGTAGCTGAAGCGCGTGACGATGTTGAGGCGGATGAGCGCGTACTTCGAGTAGGCGCGGAAGCCGCTCGCCGCGTCTGGCAGGTCGGTGCCGGCCGCCTGGTTCACGACCCAGCTGCCGAAGCGCTGCATGGCCTTCTTGAAGGAGGAGAAGTGCTCGATCGTGTGCGTCTGCCGGTCGGCGACGACGATCTCGGCCTCGCCGCGCAGCACCGGCTGCACGAGCTCGCCGATCATCTCCTGCGGGTACTGGTTGTCGCCGTCCGTGTTCACCACGATGTCGGCACCGTGCGAGAGCGCGTACTCGATGCCGTCGTGGAACGAGCGGGCGAGCCCCATGTTGCGGCGGTGGCGCACGAAGTGGCGCACGCCGTGCTCCCTGGCGACCTCGACGGTGCGGTCGGAGGAGCCGTCGTCGATGATGAGGATGTGGATCTCGTCGATCCCGGGGATCTCCTTCGGGATCGTCTCGAGCACCATCGGGAGCGTCTGCTCCTCATTCAGGCACGGGATCTGGACGAACAGCTTCATGGGCCCCCTTCGCAACCAGACAGCCTACCGGGCCTACTTCCTCCCGAAGTCGAGCACGTAGTACCACTGGCCGTCGCCGTTCGAGGCGACACCGATCCCGATGTGGGTGAGATCCGGGTTCATGAGGTTGCGGTGGTGCCCCGGCGATGCGAGCCAGCGGTCCATCACGTCGCGCACGTCGGGCTCGCTGCCCCAGCCGCGGGCGACGTTCTCGGCCCACCCGCGCATGCCGCACGCGCGCATGTCGGCGTTCAGGTCGGGGTTGTGGGCGCTGCCGGAGGTGCGCAGCCATGCCATCGACTCCGACCAGTGCTGCGCGGCCTCGCCCAGGCACGGGTCGAGCGCGAGCTCGGAGGCGCCGGCCGCGACGCGCTCCTCGTTGATGAGCGGCAGCAGGTCGTTGCGGCCGGTCTCCATCATGGCGCAGGTGTACGGATCGCCGGCGTGCTCGCCGCCCTGCCCCGTGCAGTCGATCGGGTCGTCCGGCACGGGCGGGGGTGCGGCGACCCGGCGGACGCCGAGCGTGTCGTCACCGTCGCCGTCCCAGTCGCCCGTGAACGCGACGTCGTCGCCGCGGCCGTAGATGACCTCGATGTCGGCCTCGCCGGGACGGATCTCGTTGGCGATGTAGTACGTCGCGCCGCGCCGCACCGCGAACGAGTCGTGCGCGTCGCCGTCCCAGTCGCCCACGAGCACGGCGTCGTCCTCGCGCCCGTACTGCACGATGACGTCCGCCGGGCCGCTCGTCATCGAGCTGCGCACGTGGTACTGCGCGCCGCGGCGCACCGCGAAGGTGTCCTTGCGGTCGCCGTCCCAGTCGCCGACCAGCACGATGTCGCCGGCGCGCCCGTACTGGATGACGGTGTCGGCGGAGCCGTCCGAGAGCGTGTTGCGGATGTGGAACACCGCGTCGCGTCGGACGGCGAGCGTGTCGCGGCCATCGCCGTCCCAGTCGCCGACGAGCACCTGATCGGCGCTGCGGCCGTACGTGAAGCTCAGCTGCGGCGCACCGGTCGCGTTGACGTTCGTGTACTGGAAGGTCGAGCCGCGGCGCAGCATGGGGGTGTCCCTGCCGTCGCCGTTCCAGTCGCCGAAGTAGATCTGGTCGTTCTCGAGCCCGAACGTGAACTCGATGTTCGCGATGGGGGTGAACTGGTCGTTGAGGTAGTAGGCGTTGCCGGCGCCACCGACCTCGAGCCCCTGCGCCTGCGCGCGCTCCGCGCCGTATGCGGTCCCCAGTGTCGCGGCCAATGCCGTTGCGGCGAGCACCGCTGTCATCCTGCGCACCGAGTCTCCAAGCTTTCGCGAACAGCAAACGTCGGCGATCCTCCCAGTTGTACCCCGAGGCGGTCAAGGCGCGCCCGCGCGCCTCAGTAGCCTGTTCGCATGGCACCCGCGCTGGAGGACGAGCTCGACACCCCCGCTCCCGCGCGGGAGCACGGGGCTCACGGGCCGCGCGGCAGACGGCCGCGCCGACACGTGCAGCGGCGCTGGATCGATGCCGCCGTCATCGTCGGCCTGGTGATCCTCGCGTGCGTCGCCGTGCTGCCCCAGGTCGCGCGCCACGCACCGCTCTCCGCGCTCGACGAGCCGTCGCACGTCGACTACGCCTGGAACGCCGCGCACTTCGAGATCCCGGCTGCCGGCGACGAGATCGACCCCGAGATCGTCGCGCTGTGGAACTGCTACGGCAACGAGCTCATCGAGCTGCCCGCGTGCGGCACGACCGGTCCGGACGAGGCGTACCCGGCGCTCGGCCTGCAGTACAACTTCGGCCACCCGCCGGTCTACTACTTCTTGACCGGGATCGCCGCGCGGGCGCTCGACGCCGCGACCGGCTGGGACTTCATCACGGCCGCGCGGGGGATGGGCGCGCTCTGGCTGGGAGCGGGCATGGCCGTCATGCACCTGGCGCTGCGCAGGCTCGGCGTCGGCATCTGGGTCGCGGGCGCGGTCGCGGCGCTCTCGGGCATGTGGTGGTCGTCGCTGAGCGCAGCGACGATCGTCACGAACGACGCGCCGCTGCTGCTCACGACGGCGCTCGGCCTGCTCGCGCTCGGCGAGCTGCGCGCGCGACGCGGCCACTGGGCGATCGTCGTGGCGCTGATCCTGCTGGCAGCGCTCGCGGCGGGCGTGAAGGTGATGAACGCCCTGCCGTTCCTGGCGATCGCGGGCGCGCTCGTCGTGCTCGCGCTGCTGCCCGAGCGGTTCCGTCCGTGGGCGGGGCGCTGCACCCTGGTCGGAGCGGCTGCGGGCATGGTCTCCGCCGTGGGCGCCGTCTACGTGCTATGGACCCGCTTCCAGGCGGGACGCGGGGATCCGGGATGGACGAATCCGGTCGAGGGCGTCAACACGCTGCCGTTCGTCGGGTCGCCGCTGGGCGAGTGGCTGCCCACGCTGACCCGCGGCCTGACCTCCATCGGTCACTCCTACGTGTCGAACCAGGCAGCGGAGCCGGCGCTCGTGAGCGTGACCGCTTCGCTCACGTCCGTCGTCGCGCTCGCCGCCATCGCGATCGGCATCGCCGTCGGCCGCCCCGGCAGCGCGCTCTCGCTCGTCGCGCTCGCGGCGCTGATCGGCTCAGCGGCCTGGCCGGCGATCGTGCAGCTGCAGGCGTTCCTCTCGAGCGGCGGCACGCACTACTTCCTGCAGCCGAGCCATCGCTACGGCGTCACCATGGGCATCCTGGCCTTCGCAGCGCTCGCGATGCTCGCGGAGCGGCTCCGGTGGCAGATCGTCACGATCGTCGGATGCGTCCTGGTCGTGCTCGCGACGCTGGTCGCCGTGCTCGGGGCCGGGACGCTGTAGCCGACGGTCGGCGGCGCGGCACGTAGACTGGCGCATCGCACGACGAAGCGACCGGAAGGCAGGCAGCGATGCGCGGCATCATCCTCGCGGGCGGCAGCGGCACGCGGCTCTGGCCCATCACCAAGGGCATCTCCAAGCAGCTCATGCCCATCTACGACAAGCCGATGGTCTACTACCCGCTGTCGACGCTCATGATGGCCGGCATCCGCGAGGTGCTCGTGATCACGACGCCGGAGTACAACGAGCAGTTCAAGGCGCTCCTCGGCGACGGGTCCTCGCTCGGCATGGAGATCCAGTACGCCGTGCAGCCCAGCCCCGACGGGCTCGCGCAGGCGTTCATGATCGGCGAGGAGTTCCTCGACGGCGACTCGGCCGCGCTCGTGCTGGGCGACAACATCTTCCACGGCACGGGGCTCGGCTCGAGCCTGCGCGCGCACACCGAGGTCGACGGCGGCGTCGTGTTCGCCTACCAGGTCGCCGAGCCGAGCGCCTACGGCGTCGTCGAGTTCGACGACCAGATGCGCGCGGTCTCCATCGAGGAGAAGCCCGTCGAGCCCAAGAGCAGCTATGCCGTGCCGGGCCTCTACTTCTACGACAACGACGTGGTCGAGATCGCGAAGTCGATCAGGCCGAGCGCGCGCGGCGAGCTCGAGATCTCGAGCATCAACGAGCACTACCTGGATGCCGGGCGGCTGCAGGTGCAGGTGCTCGACCGCGGCGTCGCCTGGCTCGACACCGGCACGTTCGAGTCGATGATGCAGGCGAGCGAGTACGTCAAGGTCATCGAGGATCGCCAGGGCTTCAAGATCGGCTGCATCGAGGAGATCGCCTGGCGCGCCGGCTGGATCGACGACGCGCAGCTCGCCGAGCTCGCGAAGCCGCTCGTGAAGAGCGGCTACGGCGAATACCTCGAGCGGCTGCTGCGCCACGCCAAGCGCTGAGCGAATCCGCGATCCAGAGATATGCTCATCGAAATCGAGCGCACAGGGTCGGGCGCCGGATCCGGTCGGACGGGGTGAGCATGGAAGCTGATGTCGCGGTCATCGTGCGGACGAAGGATCGGCCGGTGCTGCTCGCACGAGCGCTCCAGAGCATCGCCTCGCAGACGGCGACGCCCCGCCAGCTCGTGGTCGTCAACGACGGCGGCGACGCCGCCGCGGTCGAACGAGCGCTGGACGGCGTGCGCGA
>DASSWM010000328.1:0-3642 GCA_035704865.1 Agrococcus sp. | reverse complement strand
GTGCGGGCGAGCAGCGTCGCCGGCCACGCGCCGCGCAGGCCGAAGCGGGCCAGCAGCAGCGGGTCGTCGGGCATGCGCAGCAGCGGCGAGAGGATCGCCGAGGCGGTCGCGAGCGGCTGCTCGGTCGCGGGCGCGTGCAGGCGCAGCCACGCGTCGCGGTCGACGCCGAGCTCGCGGGCGGTCTGCTCGGCGTCCTGGTGCAGGATCGCGGCGCGGCCGCCGGCCAGCGGGTGCGCCATCGGGTAGTCGGCGTGCACCCACTCGAGCCCGTGCTGTTCGAGCCCCAGCGCGCGGAACGCGGGGCTCGTGATGCCGAACGGATGCGCCGCGGCGCCCAGATCGATGAGCGCCTGGTCGCCGAAGGCGGGGGCGGATGCGGCGGCGCCGCCGACGTGGTCGAGCCGTTCCAGCACGGTCACCTCGAGCCCCGCCCGAGCGAGCACCGCCGCAGCGGTGAGGCCGTTCGGGCCGGCCCCGACGATGACGGCGGTCGTCACTGGGCTCCCGGCAGGAAGCGCTCGCGGCAGGTGGCGCGGCTGATGCGCTGCAGCTCGGTGATCTGCTGCTCGGCCCGCAGCTTGAGCGCCTGCAGCAGCCGCACGTCGAAGCGCGGGTCGTCCTCGGAGAGCTCGAGCAGCGCATCCCACATCGAGAGCTTCGCGCGCACCATGCCGGTGAGCGTATCGAGTTCGAGCTGCGCCATCGATCCGCGCCGCATGCGGAAGAAGTTGATCGGGTTGAGCTCGCCGATGACGCGGAAGGCGAGCGTGAGCAGGCGCTTCCAGCCCGCAGGCCGGAAGCCGAGCTGCTGGATGAGCCGTGCGAGGTCTTTGCGGTCGCGGGCGATCTCGTCGGTGAGCGCGCGCAGCGGCGCCTCGTGCGCGCTGCCCTCCCAGGTGCGGGCGGCCGCGTGGAACGCCCGCAGGCCGCCCTCCGAGGCGAGCAGGTGCTCGTTGAGGTAGGTGGCGAGGTGCTGGTCGGCTTCGCTGCGCTGACCGTCGGCCATGGCGCCCTCCTCGGGGTCGGGGTACACGGTCAGCCTTGCGCTTCAAGGCAGCGAGGGCAAGCAGCGCCGTCGGCACCTAGTCTGGCTGTGCAAGCGAGCCGAGGGGGACCGGACGATGCCAGACCGTGCCGACGGGAAGTACGTCTCGCAGGCCGACGCGATGGCGCTGTGGTGGCCGGCGGCGCGCGAGGTGCTGCTCGAGGTCGGGCGCGAAGGCGCGACAGTGACCGAGCAGCAGCTGGCCGAGCAGATCCAGTCCGCGACTGGCGTCACCACGCGGCAGCCGGCGCAGGAGTGGATCGGGCGCGTGCTCGAGCGCGTCGCCAGCGACAGCGCGTCCCGCAGCGAGGCGGACCTCACCTCGGTCTGCGTCCGGCCACGCCCCGCGGCGGCAGAGCGCAAGGCGCCCCGACGCACGGCGGCACGAGCGGCGGCGCCCCGCACGCCCGCACGGCCGGCGCCGCAGCCCGCGCTGCGCGAGGTGACGTGCCCGAGCTGCTGGATGCTCGTGCCGGCCGCGCCGCGATGCCGCAACTGCGACGAGCCCCTGCCGCAGGAAGCGCCGTGAGCCAGCACTACGTCGCGATCGCGACCTACACCGCCAAGCCCGATGCCGCCGAGCAGGTGGCGCAGCTGCTGCCGGCGCTCGCGGCCGAGAGCCGGCAGGAGCCCGGCAACATCTCCTACTCAGTCTCGCGCGACCTCGAGCGCCCGCACGTGTTCACGATCGTCGAGGTCTACGACGACGCGGATGCGTTCACCGCGCACCGCGAGAGCGCCCACTTCGCCGCGATCGGCAAGATGCAGATCATCCCGCTGCTCGAGTCACGGGTGGTCGTCGGGTACGAGGGCGACGCGGTCATCGGTTAGCAAGAGGTCCACGCAGGGCGACGGCCGCGGAACCGCGTCAGGCAGCGACGCCCCCGCGGTGCCGCGCGACCTTGAGCAGCAGGGGCGCGGAGAGCACGAGCGCGACGGCCGCGGCACCGATCGCCCAGAGCGGGCCGTGCAGCTGCCAGGGGAGGAGTGCGTCGAGCGACAGCGCGCCCGGGCCGGTGCAGGCGAGCACGAACGCGACGATCGCATAGGTGAGCGGCACCTCGAAGCCGCCGAGGTGCGCCCAGACGCCCTTCGGCCAGAGCGTCGAGATGGCGACCGACATCGCACCGATCACCATCGCGGCCGCCAGTGGCGTCGCGAGGCCCAGCACGATCAGGCCTGCGGCGCCCACCTCGGTGAGCGCCGCGAACGTCACCATCACGGTGCCGGGTCGCAGCCCATCGGCCTCGAAGAGGACGGCCGTGCCGCGCACGCCGCGACCACGGAACCACCCGAAGAGCTTCTGGCACGCGTGGCCCGCGAGCAGTGCAGCGAGCGCGAGCCGAAGGATGAGCAGGCCGAGGTCGATCTCCATCGAAGTCCCTCCGTCGGGTACGGCGCTAGCAGGCGAACCGTCCGCTACGCGTACAGGTGTCCGTAGACTAGTGAGTGCCCAGGATGCCGTCAAGCCATCGCGCTGCGCGGCTACACTGAGCCGATCCGTCCGGAGGGCCTGCATGCGCGAGAGAACGAGTCCCGACTTCGTCGAGGCGATCGCGCGCGGGTTCGACGTGATCCGCAGCTTCGACGGCGCACCGGTGCAGTCGCTCGCCGAGGTCGCCCAGCGCACCGGTCTCGCGCGGCCGACGGCCCGCCGCATCCTCATCACCCTGCAGCAGCTCGGGTACGTGCACGCCGACGGCGGCCGGTTCGAGCTGACGCCGAGGGTGCTCGAGCTCGGCGTCGCCTACTTCGCCGGGTCCGCCTTCTGGGAGGCCGCCATGCCTCGGCTGCGCGAGCTCGTCGAGCACACGAACGAGTCCTCGTCGATCGCCCAGCTCGACGGCTCCGACGTCGTCTACGTCGCTCGCGTCGGTGTGCCCAAGCTCGTCACGCTCTCCGTCGCGGTGGGCACGCGCTTCCCCGCCGCGCAGACCTCGCTCGGCAAGGTGCTGCTCGCCTACGCGACTCCCGAGCAGCTCGACGAGATCCTCGCGACGCCGTCGCGCTCCGGCATCGAGCCGCCGTGGACCCCCACGCGCGCAGAGCTCGAGGACGTGCTCGCGACGGTTCGAGCACAGGGGTGGGCGGTCTCGGATCAGCAGCTGGCGCCGGCCATCCGCTCGATCGCCGCTCCCATCCGCAGCGAGAGCGGCGCGGTCTTCGCCGCGATCAACGTGAACGCGCACGCAGCCGAGACCTCGATCGAGCGGCTCACGACCGAGCACCTGCCGCACCTGCTGCGCACGGCAGCGGACCTGTCGGTGGACTACGCGCTGCGAGCGCGCGTGCCCGCCGCCAGCATCTGACGCCTCAGCCTCCGGCGAGGCCGCATGCATCGGGCGCACGACGCCGCGCATTCGGCGCAAGGCCCGCCCATCCCGCGCGCGAACGCATGCATCCGCTGCGGTGCCGGCGTTCGCCCGCCGTGTTGACGCATCCGCAACCTCGTTGTACGCTCGCGTCGAAGTGTCCGCGTGCCGAGCACTTGTCCGTTATACGGACACTGCTCCAGCAAGAGTTCAAAGGGGAACGCCATGACGACATCCGTGACCGACCAGGGGATCAGCGCTCCGGCCAAGGCGCGCCTGACCCCC
>DASSWM010000327.1:0-2065 GCA_035704865.1 Agrococcus sp. | reverse complement strand
GACCTGCGCGATCCACGCCGCCGGCAGCCACGCGACCCACGCGAGCCCGATCGCGACGGCGGGCGCGAGCGGCGCGACGAGACACGCGACGAGCCCGACGACCGTGACGAGCGGCGCCGCGGGGCCCGCGAGCAGGTTCGCGAGCACCGACACGAGGCTGATGCGCGCATCGAGCGCGACGAGCACCGGCAGGCACCAGAGCTGCGCCGCGACCGGGACGGCGATGAGCGCGGCGATCGGCATCGGCAGCGCGCGAGCGAGGACCCGTGCGATAGGGCGCCCGTGCACGATGAGCCCGCACGTGGCGAGCGCCGAGAGCGCGAAGCCGGCGCTCGTGGCCAGGTGCGGCTGCAATGCCAGCACGACGAGCACCGCGAGCGACAGCAGCGCCACCGCGCCCGCGCGCCGTCCCGTGACGATGCCGAGGAGCCCGATCGACGCCATCGCGCCGGCGCGCACGACCGACGGCTCGGGCGTGACGAGCACGACGAAGCCGCCGAGCGCCGCCGCTGCGACCGCGACGCGCACGCCACGACGCGCGCCGAGCGCGGCCGCCGCCTGGAACGCCGCGCCCACGACGATGACGCAGTTCGCGCCCGACACCGCCGTGAGATGCGACAGGCCCGTGTCGAGCATCGCCGTGCGCAGCTGCGGGCTCACGCGCCGCTCGTCGCCGATCGCGAGCCCCGGCAGCAGCTCGCCACCGACGCCCGGCAGCTGCGCGGAGGCCTGCAGCAGCCCGTCGCGCAGCGGTCCCGCCCACGCCGTCCACGCCTGCGGCTGCGCGACCTCGAGCTCATCGCACGCCAGCAGCCAGCGCGACCCGTCGAGCCATGCGTCGCACGCACCCGTCGCCGTCCCGCCGATCGTGAGCGCCGCATCCGCCACCCGCAGCAGCATGGCGCTGCGCAGCTCGCCCGCCCCGTCGCAGCCGGTCACGACCACCTCGGTCGGTGCCGCCTGTCCGAGCAGCAGCAGCGTGAACGACTCGCACTCCTCGAGCCCGCTCGCGGCGGCGGCGTCGGCGCCGGCGAGCAGCGGGCACGCGAGCCCAGCACCGAGCCCGAGCGTGCGCAGGCCCGCTGCGAGCCGATCTGCGAACACCCGGGCGCCCATGCCGGTCGCGAGCCGCTCGCCGAAGGGCAGTGCGCCGAGGGCGGCCGCGAGCCGCTCACCGATCGCACCGCGCTCCACGAGTCGAGCGCACAGCAGGCAGCTCGCGGCGATCCCAGCCGCGACGACAGCCGCGACTCCCAGCAGCCCGGCGTGCGGGCTGAGCGCGGCCAGCACCGCCCACGTGATCGCGACCGGCAGCGCGAGCCGCAGGTCGCGCATCAGTGCGCGCTCCCGATCACAGGCTCACGAGCGGCGTCAGTCGCTCGAGCGTCGCCGGGCCGATGCCGGCGACGTCGTCGAGCTGCGCGATGTCGGTGAACGGGCCGTGCTCGTCGCGGTGCGCGAGGATCGCCGCCGCGAGCGCCGGCCCGACGCCCGGCAGCGTCTCGAGCGCCGCGGCATCGGCGCGGTTGAGCGAGACGAGCCCGCCCTCCTCGGGGCCGGCCTCGGCGACGGCCGCCTGCTCCTCGACCGTCGGCACCACGAGCTGCTCGCCGTCGGTGAGCGGCCGCGCGAGGTTCAGCGCTCCCGGCGCCGCCCCGTCAGCGGTGCCGCCGGCGCGCGCGAGCGCGTCGAGCACGCGCGAGCCCTGCGGCAGCCGGTAGACGCCCGGCTCCGCGACGGCGCCCTGCACGTCGACGACCAGTTCGGCCGTCGCGGTCGCCACGGGCGTCGGCAGCACCGCAGCCGGCTGCGCATCCGCCACCATCCGCTGCGCGACGCCGCCCGCGACGGCGCCGAGCACGAGCAGCACCGCGGCCCCCGCGCCCAGCCGCCAGCGCGCATCCGTTCCGGCCATCCGGGCACGGTAGGGCGGATGCGTGGGCGCACGCGGGCGGTCGGGGTCCGGCTGTGGAGGGCCGGGCCATCGGGGTCTCGATGCGGCCCTTCAGGCCTACTCGACCGACGAGAGGCCGCGGGGCTCCGCGACCAGCGAGATCAGCCGATC
>DASSWM010000326.1:0-4317 GCA_035704865.1 Agrococcus sp. | reverse complement strand
GCTCGCGGGCCCGTGTCGAACACCGCGCGCTCGGCAGCCAGGCGCACGCGGTCGGCCGCCGCCGCCGCCTCCGGATCGACCCTGCTCGCGATCGCCGCCTGCACCGCGCCGGGCGTCGCCGACGCCGGCAGCAGCACGCCGAAGTCGGCGAGCGTCGCGCGCAGCTCATGCCAGCCGCCGGGCGCACCGCGCCGCAGCCGCAGCGCCCGCTGCACCGCGCGCACCGCCCATGGCACGGCGAGCACGAGCACGACCGCGAGCGCGATGAGGATCGAGCGCAGCAGCGCCGGGTCGATGCTCCAGCCGCCCTGCTCCCCGCCCGGGCCGGCGCTCTCGCTCGGCTGCGGCGCCTCGGGCGCCGCCGACGGCTCGGGCGCATCGGTCGGCGCCTCGGTCTCCTCCGGCGGCGCCGTCTCGGTCGGCTCGGGCGTCGGGCTCTGCGTCGGCACGTCGCCCGTCGGGCTCGCCGTGCCCGTGCCGGGGCCCGGCGTCGTCTCGACGCGCACCCAGCCCGCGCCGTCGACCCACGCCTCGGCCCACGCGTGCATCTCGTTGGTCGATACCGCCCAGCCGCCCGAGATGGGGCTGCCGGGCAGGAAGCCGACCACGACGCGCGAGGGCACGCCCGCACCGCGCAGCAGCGCCGCCGTCGCGCTCGCGTAGTGCACGCAGTAGCCGCTGCGGGTCTCGAGGAAGCCCTCGAGCGCGGCCCAGCCGTCGCCGCCGGCGCCCGCGAAGCCAGGCAGGTCGAGCTGCTCGGAGTAGTTCCACAGGCCGTCGGTCATGTGCTGGTGCACCGCGACGACGCGCTGCGCCGCGGTCATGCCGTCCTCGACGAGCGCCGCCCCCTGGGCGCCGATCCCCTGCGCCGCGGGCGGCAGCGCAAGGAACTCGTCGTGCCCGGTCGAGCCCGCCTCGAGCGGCAGCGACTCGAGCGGCCGCGAGCGCGTCCCGGCAGCCGTGTACTCGAGGCTGCTCGTGTCGACGTCCGCGCTGATGCGCAGTGCGTCGTTCGCGTCGTCCCAGCTGGAGCCGGGTGGCGCCTCGACGCCGGCCACGCGCTCGGGCGTGGGCAGGCTCTCGGCCCGCACGTCACCCATCCGCACCGTCATCTGCATGGGGATGCCGGTCTCGGCGCCCTCGACGAGCACTTGCGGGCTGCCCGGCTGCGGCTCGAGCGCGACGAAGCCCGTCTCGCCGGCCTCGGGCAGCGTCATGAGGCGCGTGACGGTGGGCTCGCCGTCGGTCGTCGAGTAGGTGAACACCGGCCGGTCGGCGGGACGCCGCAGCTCGTCGCCCAGGTCGATCTCGGTGCTGAGCGTGGGCGTCGCGGGCGTGAAGAGCTCCTCGAGCGTCGGCAGATCCCACGCGGCCTCGCGCGGGCTCGGCGCCACGAGCGGCACCGCCGCCGAGAGCACCGCGGCGATGCCGACCAGCGCGACGGGCGCGACCCAGCTGCGGCGCGTCGCGAGCCGCTCGTCGATCGCGGGTGCGGCGAGCAGCGCGGCCGACACGAGCACGCCGGGCAGCGCGTGCCCCCACGGCACGTCGATGCGGAACGCGATCGGCAGCACGATCGGCGTCGCGGCGAAGGCGATCGCGATCGCCGGCACGCGCAGCGCGTGGCCGAGCAGGTCGACGTTCACGGCCAGCACGACCGCGGCAGTCACCACGACGGCGAGCACGGCGCCGCGAGCGTCGATCGGCGTCGACACCGCCCAGGCGATGTCCATCACGCCCTCGCCCAGCACCGCCATCGACTCGCGGAACGACTCCGGCGTCGGCAGCAGGCCGAACAGGGCTGCGTCGGACGCCGTCAGCACCGTGCTCCAGCCGGCGCCGACGAGCGCGGCGGCGACCGTCGCGACGAACGCCGGCGCCACGAGTCGCACGATCGCGGCCACGATCGCCATCGACGCGAGCGCAGCGATCACCGGCCCCACCCACGCCTCGCCCAGCACCGAGGTCGCCGACCACAGCCACGCGACCGGCAGCGCCGCGAGCGCGATCGTCTCGACGAGCCCTGCACGGATGCGTCGCAGGGGCGAGTCGGGCGAGGTCGCGGTGGTCCCGGCTCGGCCCGGTGCGCGCGCCGCGCGCTGCTGGACGTCGGCGCTCACGACAGCGCCCTCGCGCCGGCCGCGCGGCTGCGGCCGCTCACGGCAGCTCCCGGACGGGGCCGACGCCGTCGATCCAGCGGTGGATGCGCACGCGCGAGCCGGGCGCGACGCGGCGCGGGGCGGCGTCGCGCGCCGACACGAGCCAGAGCGTCGAGCCCGGCGGCAGCGTCCACGTCTCGGGTGCCGTCTCCTCGAGCGCGACGACGTGCGCCGGCACGCCCTCGCGGCGCTTGGGCTCCTCGGGCTCCTCCGCCTCCATCGACGCGAAGGCCGCGAGCGCCGCCGGCAGGTCGCGCCAGTCGGCCGCGGCGATCGAGGGCTCGCCCGTCTCGCGCACGATGACGGTGCGCTCGCGGCCCGCGAGCGCGCGCACGATCGAGCAGGCGGCGCGCGCGAGCCGGTCCTGCGCGTCGCGATCGGTGCCGGCCGCGCCCGCGGTGTCGACCACCACGACGTCGTCGTCGGTCGCGGGGTTCGCCTCCTGCCGCACCATGAGGTGGCCGCGCTTGGCGGTCTGCCGCCAGTGCACCCTGCGCTGCGGGTCGCCGTGCCGCCACTCGCGCACCATCGCGTCGACGTTGTCGGCGTTGCGGGACTGCGCGAGCCTGCCCTCCTCGCGGTTCGAGCGCAGCGACGACGACGGGATCGCGAGCACCTCGGGGCCCACGACGAGGCTTGCGCGCGGATCGACCGTGCGGGTCGTGCGCATGACGCGGAAGGGGTCGAGCACGGTCAGCTCCACGGGCGCGAGGCGCCAGCGCCCGCGCGGGTGGTCCCCCAGCTGCACCTCCGCGCGGCCGTCGCCGTCGAGCTCGCCCTCGAGCAGCAGATAGCGCTCGGGGCCGGGCGCCCAGGTCTCCCACGCGGCCCCCGCCTGCCGGCGCTCGCCCACGATGCGCAGCGACGCATCCTCGCCCTCCGACACGACGCCGGGCACGCCCAGGCGCACCTGGCCGACCGCGCCGAGCGCCCACCACACGCCCAGCAGCACGACCGCGAGGCACAGCGCCGCGGGCACGAGCAGCACCGCCTGGCGCTCCCAGTAGGCGGCGACCGCGAGGCCGAGCCCGACGAGCACGAGCACGACGCCGCGCGCGGTGGGGCGCGCGCGGACGCGGTCGGCGGCGGCCATCAGCGCATGACGGGGGCGACCGTCTTGGCGAGCGCCTGCGCGACCACCGCGCGGTGATCCTCGTAGCGCGCGTGCGGGTCGTGCATCACGAGGTGGTGCGGCAGCACATGGGAGGCGAGCGCCTTCACATCGTCGGGCGAGAGCCAGTCGCGGCCGTTGAGGTGCGCGTGCGCCTTCGCGGCGCGCACGAGCTGCAGCGTCGCGCGGGGGCTCGCGCCGAGCCGCACATCCGGATGCGCGCGAGTGGCGCGCGAGATGCGCACGGCATAGCGCTCGA
Source organism: Agrococcus sp. (assembly GCA_035704865.1). Classification (GTDB taxonomy): domain Bacteria; phylum Actinomycetota; class Actinomycetes; order Actinomycetales; family Microbacteriaceae; genus Agrococcus. The sequence goes on along the minus strand of DASSWM010000326.1, from coordinate 788 downwards.
CGAGCTCGTGGGCCCGCACGGCGCGCGCGAGGTCGATCTCGGCCTGGAAGGCCTCCTCGGTCGTGACCGCGCGCACGGCGTCGAGCGGCTGCGCCGTCTCGCGCGCCGAGACCATCGCGTGCTCGGCGTCCTCGTCGGGGTAGCCGAGCTCGAGCCGCGCCATGAAGCGGTCGCGCTGCGCCTCCGGCAGCGCGTAGGTGCCCTCCATGTCGATGGGGTTCTGCGTCGCGACGACGAGGAAGGGCTTGGGGAGGATGTGGGTGACGCCGTCGACCGTGACCTGCCCCTCGGCCATGCACTCGAGCAGCGCCGCCTGCGTCTTGGGGCTCGCGCGGTTGATCTCGTCGGCGATGACGATGTTCGCGAACACCGGCCCGGGCTGGAAGCGCAGCTCGCCCGCGCGCTGGTCGAGCACCGACATGCCGGTGATGTCGCTCGGCAGCAGGTCGGGGGTGCACTGGATGCGCCGCACCGTGCCGCCGATCGCCGCGGCGAAGGCGCGCGCGAGCTGCGTCTTGCCGACGCCCGGCACGTCCTCGAGCAGCACGTGCCCCTCGGCGAGCAGCACCGTGAGCACCGTGCGGATCTCCTCGCGCTTGCCGGAGATCACGCTCGCGACCGCGCGCTCGATCGTCTCTCCCACCGTCGGGGGCAGCTCGGGCACCAGGTCGACCATCGGCTGGCTGCTGCCGGCGTCGGCGCTCGTCGCGTCTGTCGTCATGCTCGGCTCCCCGCCTCGTCCATCGCCTCGTGCGCGGCGGCCGAGTCCGTCGCGTCGCGCGCGGCCG
>DASSWM010000325.1:0-3935 GCA_035704865.1 Agrococcus sp. | reverse complement strand
AGGTCGGCGATCTGCCCGATCACATCGAGGCCGGCGCCGGCGCGCGGCGGGTCGAGCACGATCAGGCCGTTCGCGAGGCGCTCGCGCTCCGCGCTGCTCGCGCGCTTCGCGAGCTCGCGCAGCCAGCGGTCGACGCGGCCGGTCTCGGCGTTCGCGCCCAGCCACTCGGCGAGGTTCTCGCTCGCGTGATCGGTCGCGACCTCGTCGGCCTCGACGCTCGTCACGCGCGTGCGCTCCCCCAGCGCCTCGGCGACGGTGGCCGCGAAGAGGCCGACGCCGCCGTAGAGGTCGAGCGACCAGCCCGTCGCGTCGACCGCGTCGACGTCGATGACGCGACGCACCGCATCCGTCAGCACACCCGCCGCCTCGCGGTGCACCTGCCAGAAGCCCGCGCGGTCGACGCGGAACTCGCGGTCGCCCACCGTCTCGACGATCGTGTCGGTGCGGCCGCGCTCGGGCGCGCCCTCCATCGCGATCACGTCGACCTCGCCGTCGCCCCACTCGACGTAGTCGACGGTGCTGACGCCCGGCAGCCGCTGATCGAGCTGGGCGGAGAGGCGGATGCCCTCGGTCGCGAGGGGCAGGTCGGTGACCGGCACGACCTCGTGGCTGCGGGGCGCGAACGGCCCCTGCCGGCCGCGGTCGTCGACGTGCAGGCGCACGCGCGTGCGCCAGCCGAGGCCGCCGCGCTCGTCGTCGCCGGGAGCGGCGGCGACCGGCACCTCGCGCGTCATGCCGCCCGTGCGCTGCAGGGCGTCCTCGATGACGCGCTGCTTCAGCTCGCGCTGCCGCGGCAGGGCGATGTGGCCGAACTCGGCGCCGCCCGCGCGCTCGGCTGGCTTCCGGTCGATCGCGGCCTCGGGCCAGACGTGCTCGACGCGGTCGGCGCCCGCGTCGACGACCTCGAGCGCGACGGCGGTGGCGAACGACTTCTTCACCTCGACGACCTGCGCCCGCACGGTCTCGCCGGGCATGGTGTCGGGCACGAACACGACGCGGCCGCGCTGGGCCTGACCGTCCTGGCCCTCCACCGCGCCGTGCCGGCCGACGAAGCGGCCGCCGTGGGCGACGTTGTCGATCGAGAGCTCGATGATCTGGCCGGGACGGATCTCTGCAGCGGGCATGCCTCCATCCTCCCGCATGCCGGTCGCCCCGCACGCAGGGGCTGCGGTCAGAGCAGGAAGCTCCACACGAGCACCGCGACGCAGATGACGAGCATGCCGGTCGCGTTCACGAAGAGGTTGCGGCCGAAGTCGCGCGCGCGGAGGTGGAAGGCGATCGCGGCGACGAAGTAGGCGACGAGGCAGACGCTCGTGAGGAGGCCGAGGTAGGGGATCCAGATGCCGGCGATGAGGCCGGCGCCCGCGGCGATCTTCAGCCACGCCATCAGGCGCCACCACCGCCTCGGGAGGTGCACGTCCTCCCAGCACTGCGCGACGAACGCGACCGGCCGCCAGCTGATGACGGCGTCGCCGAGGCTGATCGCCGCGAGCACGACGACCGGCCAGACCGGATCCGGGAGCATCGGCGTCATGCAGCGAACATACCATACGGTATGGTACGGATTCGAGTGGGATCACGCTGCCGGCGTCGCCGTGCCGGAGCGGGCCTCGGGGAACGGACGGGAGCGGCATGCCGAGCAGGGACGACTGGATCGAGGCGGGCCTCGAGGCGCTCGGCGCGGGCGGCGAGCGGGCGATCCGCGTCGATCCGCTCGCGGCCAGCCTGCGCGTGACGAAGGGCTCGTTCCACCACCACTTCCGCGGCGCAGCGGATCTGCGCCGAGCCGTGCTCGCCGCCCACGAGCGCGCCCAGCTCGACCTCGTCGGCACGATCGAGTCCGAGGTGGACGGCATGGACGCATCCGCCGCCCTCGATCACCTCGGTGCCCTCATCGCGCGCGTGCCCGACGATCGCCTCGAGCGCGCCGTGCGGTCGTGGGCGGCCGTCGACGACGAGGCGGCCGCGGTGCAGGCGCGCATCGACGCCGCGCGGCTCGCGGCGATCGAGGCGCTCTGGAGCCAGGTGGTGCCGCGCCAGCACGCCCGCACCGCCGCGCTCGTGCCGCTGCTGACGCTCGTGGGCGCGAGCGCGACCACCGTGGCCAGCCGCGCCGACCTCGACGCCGTGCTCGACCTGCTCGCCGGGCTCGCCCGGCACGTGCCCTCGCTCGTCGCCGACGCCTGAGCGGAGCCCGGATGCGAGGATCGTGGGGTGCAGCTCATCCTCGCCTCCGCCTCGCCCGCCCGCCTCGCCCTGCTGCGCCAGGCGGGCATCGAGCCGATCGTCACGCCGACCGACCTCGACGAGGAGCTGCTGATCGCCTCGACCGAGGCCGAGCACGGCCCGCTCTCCCCCACCGCGTACGTGCAGCTGCTCGCGCGCGCGAAGGCCGAGGCGCTGCTCGATCAGGATCCGCTCACGGGCTTCGACGGGCTCGTGCTCGGCGGCGACTCGTCGCTCGAGCTCGACGGCACCATGCTCGGCAAGCCGCACACGCCCGAGCGAGCACGCGAGCGCTGGCACGCGCAGCGAGGGCGCTCGGCGACGCTGCACTCGGGCCATTGGATGCTTCGCGTCCGTCACGGTCGGATCCAGGACTCCGCGGGCACCACGACGGCGACGCGCGTCGACTTCTCGGCCGACATCGACGACGCCGAGCTCGACGCCTACATCGCCACCGGGGAGCCGCTCGAGGTCGCGGGCGCGTTCACGATCGACGGCCGCGGCGCCGCGTTCATCGACCGCATCGACGGAGACCCCTCGACGGTCGTCGGGATGAGCATCCCGACGGTGCGGCGGCTCGCGCGCGAGCTCGGCGTCGCCTGGCCCGCCCTCACGCGCTGAGCTGCTGCATCCGAGCCGACGGGCGCATGGACGCAGCACCGCAGCCGGCGTCGCCTACGCTGGCCGCATGAGCCAGCCGGCGGCGCGCGCGATGTGGGTCTGGGTGCACGCGGATGCTCCGCCCGACCCGGGCGCGCTCGGCGCCTTCGCGGCCGAGCAGCGAGTCACCGAGGCGTTCGTGAGCGTGCCGTGGGGCGGCCCGACGCCGCTGACGCACGACCTCGTGGCAGCGCTGCGCGGCGCGGGTGCGCGCCTCGCGGCGCTCGGCGGCGACCCGTCGTGGGTCGACGGCGACGCCGCGGTCACCTGGGCGCGGCGCGTGAGCGCCGCCTGGCTCTTCGAGGGCGTGCACCTCGACATCGAGCCATGGGGGCGGGCCGACTGGGCCGGCAGCGAGCCGGCGCTGCTCGCGGGCCTCGTGCGCGCCGTGCGCGACGTCGCCGCCGCGACGGCGCTGCCGGTGGAGGTCGACCTGGCGCCGTGGCTGGCCACTGAGCATCCGCAGGCCTTCGCCGGCATCGTCCGGCAGGCCGACCGCGTGGCGCTGATGGCCTACCGCGACCGCGCCGCCGACATCCTGTCGTTCAGCGCCGCCGCGCGCCGGCAGCTCGCGACGTCGCGCACGCCCTTCCGGATCGGCGTCGAGACGCTCGCGGGTCCGCCGCCGCACGTGACGTTCGCCGACGACGGCCGCGCCGTGCTCGAGCGCGAGCTCGCGCGCGTGGTCGCTGCGCTCAGGGGCGATCGGTGGTTCGCGGGCGTCGCGGTGCACGACGTCGCGGGGTGGCGGGCGCTGGCGTCGTGATGTCGTGACGCGCCCGGCGCGCGCTCAGGTGGTCTGCTGCGTGGCGATGGCGCCGGTCTCCGCCAACTCGTCCTCGAGGTCGAGATCGGTCGCGGCCTGCTCGAACTGCGCGTTGAGCAGCCGCCAGTAGGCACCGCCCGCCGCGACGAGCTCGTCGTGCGTGCCCTGCTCGACGATGCGGCCGGCCTCCATCACGAGGATCAGGTCGGCATCGCGGATCGTCGAGAGCCGGTGCGCGATCACGAACGAGGTGCGGTCGGTGCGCAGCGCCGCCATCGCCTGC
>DASSWM010000324.1:0-4445 GCA_035704865.1 Agrococcus sp. | reverse complement strand
GCGCCCCCTCTCGTCCGGCCTGCGAGATCCGCCGACGTCTGCCGACTTCCTCCACTCTACTCCACTTAGCGCCACGAATGTCGAGAAATCGGCATGCAACGCGCCGTGTCCGCCGTATTCATATGGCTCGGATGGGTGGAGGGCTTTGGCGGCGCGCAGGGCAGCACGATGCCCCGGAGGCGTGGGCCACCGGGGCTCAGGGGCGACGGGCAGGCGCCGGGAACGCGAAAGAGGCCGACGCGGATCGCGTCGGCCTCGTCGTGGAGGTGGGTGGAGGGAGCGGGATCAGCTCCGCTGGTTGCGGTCGTCCCATTCCTGCGCGAGGCGGTCCATCAGGCCCGGCCCCTGCTTCGCGGTCGCAGGGCCCTCGCCCGCTCGACCCTTGCTGTCGACGTCGTCGCCCGTCGCGGGACGCGAGGCGGAGAGCGCCCACAGGGCGCCGCCCACAGCCACGGCGAAACCGACGACGCCGACGATCGCGAGCTTCATGCTCACGCCGACGATGATGAGCACCAGGCCGATGACGACGCCGAGCACGCCGACGGCGACCTTGGTGTAGTTCACTGTGCGAGGACCGGCCGACGTGTTGACGATGTCGGCCTCGTGCTTGTAGAGATTGCGCTCCATCTCGTCGAGGAGTCGCTGCTCGTGCTCCGAGAGGCCCATCTCGCACCCCCTTCGCTCAACCGGTGCGGAACGACAGTCTACGTCCTGCGGCTGTCAATAGCATGTGGGTTGTGTCAGCACAGCAGCGCTTCGCCCGGGCCGTCGAGGCCTCGATCCAGGAATACCTCGATGAGCGCGAGGCGGCACTGGCCGAGATCGCCTCCGACGCGTCCGCGCTGCTGCGGCTCGTGCGCGAGATGGTGGCCGGCGGCAAGCGCGTGCGCAGCGCCTTCGTGCTCTGGGGATGGCATGCCGTGACGGCCGCGCGACCCGACGCATCCCACACCGCAGGCACCGAGCAGGACCCGGGCTGGGCCGACGTCGTGGGCGTCGCGACCGCCATGGAGCTCTTCCACGCGGCGGCGCTCGTGCACGACGACATCATCGACCAGTCCGACACGCGCAGGGGCCAGCCGTCGATGCATCGCGCGCTCGAGGCGATGCACCGCGACGGCCAGTGGGTCGGCGACGCGGCGCCGTGGGGCGAGCACGCGGCCGTGCTCGTGGGCGATCTGCTGCTCAACTGGGCGGACGACCGGATGCTGCGCGCATGCCGCGGGACGGCGCACGGCGACGCCGTGCACGACGCCTACCGCCGCATGCGCGAGGAGGTGACGTTCGGCCAGTACCTCGATGTGCTCGAGGAGGCGGCGTGGATCCGGCAGGAGCCGGCCGAGCTGCTCGATCGCGCGCACACCGTCGCGATCTACAAGTCGGCGAAGTACTCGGTCGAGGCGCCGCTCACGCTCGGAGCGCTGCTGGCCGGCGCGAGCGACGCGCAGCTCGACGCGCTCGCCGGGTACGGCCTGCCCGTGGGCGTGGCGTTCCAGATGCGCGACGACCTGCTGGGCGTGTTCGGCGACCCCGAGGTGACGGGCAAGCCCGCGGGCGACGACCTGCGCGAGGGCAAGCGCACGGTGCTGGTCGAGATCGCCCGACAGCGCCTCTCCCCCGGCGTGCGCACGATGCTCGACGAGCTGCTGGGCGATCGCGAGCTCGACGAGCGGCAGATCGCGATCCTGCAGGATGCGATCCAGCGCTCCGAGGCGCCAGAGCGGCTCGAGGCGCTCATCGACCGCGCGGTCGGCGAGGCGCTCGAGTCGCTGCACGAGGGCGAGCTGTCGCGCTCGGCCGTGCTCGAGCTCGAGCGGCTGGCCGACACGGTCGCGAAGCGCGACCGCTGACCGGCACGACGAGACGTCGCGAAGGACGCGGTTCCCGACCGAGAGCGCGCGGTTCGCGACATCTCGTGCCGACGCTCTCGCCGACGAGTCGGGAAGGACGCGCTGAGCGACCGAGAGCGCGCGGTTCGCGACATCTCGTGCCGACGTGCAGGACGCGGGTGCGCAAGCGGTGGGTCCGCAGACCCAGCCGCTCAGCCCTGGGTCTGCGCGACGCGGCGCACCTCGGCCTTGCGGCCCTGGCGCAGCGCGTCGATCGGCGTCGTGCCGAGCGCGTCGTCCTCGCCGAGCAGCCAGTCGATCGCCTCGTCCTCGGTGAGGCCCAGGTCGAGCAGCACGAGGAGCGTGCCCCGCACCTCCGACATCGGCTCGCCGTCGCGCAGCACGGCCGCGGGCACCTGCACGGGCCCGTTCCTGCGCGTCGCCGGCAGGCGATGCTCCTCGATCAGACGATGGATGCGGCCCACCGGCTCGCCGAGGATCTCGACGAGGTCGGGCACGGTGAGCCACATGGAGTCCTGCTGCACGGTGTCTTGCGTCACGCATCCATCATGCCCTGTCTGCGGGGCAGCCCGGCGTGGAGCACCGGGAACCGGCCGCGCAGCGCCTATCCTCACTGCGTGCCTGTCGACTCCCGCGATCCCGTCATCGGACGGCTGATCGACCGCAGGTACGAGGTGGGCGATCGCATCGCGCGCGGCGGCATGGCGAGCGTCTACGCCGGCGTCGACCTGCGGCTCGACCGCAAGGTCGCCGTCAAGGTCATGCACCCGCACCTGGGCGACGACCCCGACTTCCGGGAGCGCTTCATCCAGGAGGCGAAGGCGGCGGCGCGCCTCGCGCACCCGAACGTCGTCAACACCTACGACCAGGGCGAGGACGGCGACCTCGCCTGGCTCGTGATGGAGCTCGTGCCCTCCATCACGCTGCGCGACCTGCTCGCCGAGCGCGGCCGCATCACGCCCGAGCAGTCGCTCGACGTGCTCGAGGCGATCCTCGCCGGGCTCAGCGCGGCGCACCGCGCGGGCATCGTGCACCGCGACCTCAAGCCCGAGAACATCCTGCTCGCGCACGACGGCCGCATCAAGATCGGCGACTTCGGCCTCGCGCGCGCCGCGACCGCCAACACGGCCACGGGCAAGGCGCTGCTTGGCACGATCGCCTACCTCTCCCCCGAGCTCGTCACGCGCGGCATCGCCGACACCCGCAGCGACATCTACGCCGTCGGCATCATGCTCTTCGAGATGCTCACGGGCACGCAGCCGTTCACGGGCGACGAGCCGATGCAGATCGCGTTCCAGCACGCCAACGACGACGTGCCGCTGCCCTCGAGCACGGCGAGCGGCATCCCGGAGGCCCTCGACTCGCTCGTGCACTGGTCGACGCAGCGCGACCCCAACCTGCGCCCCGCGGACGCGAGCGAGATGCTCGCCGAGCTGCACGCCATCCGCCAGCGCGGCATCGACACCCCCACGACCGTGCTGCCGTTCGTCACCGAGGACGACCGCTCCACGACCGTCATCGAGCGGCCCAAGAAGCAGCGGCGGCCGATCGTCGCCGAGCCCGAGATCGTGCACGACACGGGCGACGGCGCCGCCACGACCGCGCTCGCACGCCGCGTCACCGTGCGCCGCCGGCGCGGCATCCTGTGGCTCGGGCTCGTGCTGCTCGGGCTGATCGTCGCCGCCGGCATCGGCTGGTGGTTCAACCTGGGCCCGGGCGGCAACGCCACGGTGCCGCAGGTGGCCGGCCAGCCGGAGCAGGCCGCGATCGCGCTGCTGGCCCAGCACGGCATCGAGGTCTCCGACACCGTCAGCGAGCCCGAGTACGAGACCCCGCGCGGCCAGGCGCTGCGCACCGACCCTCCGGCGGGCACCGAGATCGGCAACGGCGAGACCGTGCAGCTCGTGCTCTCCTCCGGACCGCGCGACCTGCCGCTGCCCGAGGTGGCCGGGAAGTCGCTCGACGACGCGCGCGCTGCGATCGAGAGCGCGGAGTTCGCCGTCGGCGACCTCGACGAGATCTTCGACGTCGCGCCGGCCGGCACCGTCATCGCCGGCTACGGGCCCGACGGCACCGTGCTGAGCGACCTCGAGACGCTCGAGGAGCGCTCGCCCATCGCGCTGCGCGTCTCGCTCGGCCCGATCCCCGTGTCGGCCGGGCAGCCCGCCCAGGAGGCCAAGGCCGCGCTCGAGGCGGCAGAGCTCGGCGTCGACTTCTCGGCCGAGGAGCACTCGGGCGACGTGCCCGAGGGACACCTCATCTCGGTGACGATCCCCGAGGGCCTCGTGCGCCCCGGCGCCACGATCAGCGGCGTCGTCTCGCTCGGCCCCGTCATGGTCGAGGTGCCGGATGTCGTCGGTCGCCCGATCCCGGAGGCCCTGGAGACGCTCCGGGCCGCAGGCCTCGAGCCCGACCTGCGCACGAACATCCCCGAGCCGCTCTGGGGCTTCCCCGGCTCGAACATCAAGGCGCAGAGCATCGAGCCTGGCACCTCCGTCGAGCAGGGCTCGACCGTCGTGCTCGACGCGACGTACTAGCGCCCCGCGACCCAGCGCATCCGTCTGCCCGACGCGTCAGGCGGCCGGCGTCAGGCGC
>DASSWM010000323.1:0-9455 GCA_035704865.1 Agrococcus sp. | reverse complement strand
ACCCTGGATCGGTCATGAGCAGCAGCGCACGCACGTACGAGGTCCGCACCTACGGGTGTCAGATGAACGTCCACGACTCTGAGCGGCTCACCGGCCTCCTGGAGGACGCCGGGTACGCCGCAGCTCCCGAGGGCGAGCAGGCCGACGTCGTGGTGTTCAACACCTGTGCGGTGCGGGAGAACGCCGACAACCGGCTCTACGGAAACCTCGGGCACCTCGCGCCGGTGAAGGCCAAGCGGCCGGGGATGCAGATCGCGGTCGGCGGCTGCCTGGCGCAGAAGGACCGCGACACCATCACGCGGAAGGCGCCGTGGGTCGACGTGGTGTTCGGCACCCACAACCTCGGGTCGCTGCCGGTGCTGCTCGAGCGCGCCCGGGTGGCCGAGGAGGCGCAGGTCGAGATCCTCGAGTCGCTCGAGGTCTTCCCGTCCACGCTGCCGACCCGCCGCGAGTCGGCGTACTCGGCCTGGGTCTCGGTCAGCGTCGGCTGCAACAACACGTGCACGTTCTGCATCGTGCCGTCGCTGCGCGGCAAGGAGCGCGACCGGCGCCCCGGCGAGGTGCTCGCCGAGGTCCAGGCGCTCGTCGACGACGGCGCGGTCGAGGTGACGCTGCTCGGCCAGAACGTCAACTCCTACGGCGTCGAGTTCGGCGACCGGCTCGCGTTCGGCAAGCTGCTGCGCGCGGCCGGCGAGATCGACGGGCTCGAGCGCGTCCGCTTCACGAGTCCGCACCCCGCCGCGTTCACCGACGACGTCATCGACGCGATGGCCGAGACGGATGCGGTCATGCCGCAGCTGCACATGCCGCTGCAGTCCGGCTCCGATCGCGTGCTGAAGGCCATGCGGCGCTCGTACCGATCGGCGAAGTTCCTCGGCATCCTCGACAAGGTGCGCGCACGCATCCCGCACGCCGCCATCACGACCGACATCATCGTGGGCTTCCCCGGCGAGACGGAGGAGGACTTCGAGGACACGATGCGCATCGTCGAGGCGTCGCGGTTCTCGTCGGCGTTCACCTTCCAGTACTCCATCCGGCCCGGCACGCCGGCAGCGACCATGCCCGACCAGGTGCCCAAGGAGGTGGTGCAGGAGCGGTTCGAGCGCCTCGTCGCGCTGCAGGACCACATCTCGCACGAGGAGAACCTGGCCCAGATCGGCCGCAGCGTCGAGGTGCTGGTCGCGGCGGGTGAGGGCAAGAAGGACGCCGAGATGCACCGCTTGAGCGGCCGCGCGGAAGACAACCGGCTCGTGCACTTCGCGCCGGGCAGGCTCACGGGAGCGGACGGCCCCCGGCCGGGCGACGTCGTGACCGTCGAGGTGACCCAGGCGGCGCCGTTCCACCTGATCGCCGACGGCGAGCCGCTCGCCCTGCGGCGCACGCGCGCAGGCGATGCGTGGGATCGCGCGGAGGCCGACTCGTGCGGCGTGCCGTCGTCGGCGGGCGCCCCCGCGGGCGCCGGGCGGCCGGTCTCGCTGGGGCTGCCCACGCTGCGGCCCGCGCCGCTCGAGCCCGCGACGTGACCCTCATCGCCGTGGTCGGCGCGACCGGCACCGGCAAGACGGCGCACTCGCTCGACATCGCCGACGCGGTCGTGCGGCTGGGCGGATCGGCAGAGATCGTCAACTGCGACGCGATGCAGCTCTACCGCGGCATGGACATCGGCACGGCGAAGGCGGGCATCGACGAACGGCGCGGCCATCCGCACCACCTGCTCGACGTGCTCGAGCCCTGGCAGGATGCCGCCGTCGCGGCCTACCGCGGGGCCGCGCTGGCCGCGATCGCAACGATCGAGGGCCGCGGAGCCGTGCCGATCCTCGTCGGCGGCAGCGGCCTGTACGCCTCGAGCGTGCTGTACGACTTCGCCTTCCCGGCCACCGACGAGCAGCTCCGCGCGCGGCTCGAGGCCGAGCTCGAGCGCGACGGTGCCGCGGCGATGCATCGCCGGCTGCTCGCGATCGACTCGGCAGCGGCCGAGGCGATCGGACCGCACAACGGCAGGCGCCTCGTGCGGGCGCTCGAGGCCGTGACGCTCACCGGCGAGCCCTTCCGCGTCGGGCTGCCGCCCGAGGAGGCCCTCGTGCGGCCCACGATCATCCAGCACCGCCGCGTCGATCGCGCCGAGCTCGTGTCGCGCCTCGACCGCCGGGTCGAGGGCATGTGGCGCGACGGCATCGTCGACGAGGCGCGACGGCTGCGCGAGGCGGGCATCGAGCGCGGCACCACCGCCAAGCAGGCCATCGGCTACCGCCAGGCGCTCGACCAGCTCGACGGCGTGCTCGACCAGGCGGAGGCGATCGAGCGCACGCAGGCGCTCACGCGCCGGTACGCGAGACGGCAGGTGTCGTGGTTCCAGCGGTACCCGGCCGCGCCCCCGGCAGATGCGTCAGCGCTCGCGCGGCGCGCACTCGATAGCCTGTAGTCCATGACAGGGCACGGGACCGGCGCGTTCGACGAGGGCCGCGGCGCCGCGTTCGCCAAGGGGCACGGCACGGGCAACGACTTCGTGCTCATCGCCGACGCGGAGGGCGCCGAGCCGCTCACTGCCGAGCGCGTGCGGACGCTCGCGGATCGCCGCTTCGGCATCGGCGGCGACGGCGTGATCCGCGCGGTGCGCGCGGGCGCGACCGGCGACGAGATCCTGGACGCCGCGGATGCGGGCACCTGGGCGATGGACTACTGGAACGCCGACGGCAGCGTCAGCGAGATGTGCGGCAACGGCGTCCGCGTGTTCGTGCGCTTCCTGCTCGAGTCGGGGCTAGCGGAGCTGGCCGACAGCGAGGCGATCGACATCGCGACGCGCGCCGGCGTCAAGCGCGTGGTGCGCCGCGGCTCGCTGCTGTCGGCCGACCTCGGCCCGTTCGAGCTCGGCGACCAGCGGCTCGTCGCCGCTCACGGGCTGGATGTCGCGCGCCCGGGTCTCGATGTGTCCACCGGCAACCCGCACGTCGTCGTCGCGCTCGCGAGCGAGGCCGAGCTGGCGGCGCTCGAGCTGCACGCGGCCCCCGCGCTCGACCCGACGCCCGAGTCGGGCGCGAATGTCGAGTTCGTCGTGCCGGGCACCATCGCCGACGGCGTCGGATCGATCCGCATGCGGGTGCACGAGCGCGGCTCGGGGGAGACGCTCTCGTGCGGCACGGGAGCGGTCGCCGCGGCCATGGCGACGCGCCACTGGTCCGGGGAGGCCGCGGACCGCTGGATCGTGGACGTCCCCGGCGGCAGGCTCGAGGTCGAGGTCGACGAGCGGGGCCACGCGTGGCTCACGGGGCCCGCGGAGCTCGTCTTCCGCGGCGAGGGGATCAGTCCGGCGCCGTGACGGCGATGATCCGATACGTCCGCTTGGAGTCGGCGCGCTCGACGTCGAATCCCTCGAAGCGCTCGGCCAGCCATCGCAGCAGCGAGTCCGCGCCCAGATGCTTCTGCACGACGAGCCATGCCGTGCCGCCCGGCTCGAGCCGCGGGATCCACGCCTCGAGCAGGGCGTGCAGCTGCGGCTTGCCGATGCGGATCGGCGGATTCGACCAGATGGTCGCGAACCGCAGCTGCTCCGGCACCGCATCAGGAGTCGCAGGGACGATGTTCGGTAGGCTGAGCAGCTCGGCGTTCCGCTCCACGAGCGAGAGCGCCCGGGCGTTGACGTCCACAGCCCATACGCGGGCATCGGGGGAGCGAGTCGCGAGGGTCGCGGCGATGGGCCCCCAGCCGCAGCCCAGGTCGAGCAGCTCACCCGACTCGGGCGGCGCGGGGACTGCGGCGAGCAGCACCTCGGTGCCGGCGTCGAGCCGGTCGCCGGAGAACACCCCGGTCGCGGTGACCATCTCGCGCTCGCGGCCCGCGATCGGCACCCGGATGGCTCGCAGCGACTTGGGCGCAGCGGGATCGGGCGAGAAGTAGTGGTCCGGCACGGACACGACAGTAGCGAAGGAAGCACCATGGCAGCACCGCAGGACGGCCCCGAGGATGTGGCCGGCGTCAGCACCGACCGCGCGACCGAGCGCATCCTCGCGTGGGCGCAGCCGGCCGACGGCGTCGTGCTCTCCGAGCGGGCGCAGGCGCTGCAGGCGGACGGCTGGGAGAGCGACACCGACGGCGACCAGCTCGATCGCGACGAGCGCGCGGCGCTGCGCCGCGTCGACGGGCTGCGCACCGAGCTCGAGGACGTCACCGAGGTCGAGTACCGCCAGCTGCGGCTCGAGAACGTCGTCCTGGTGGGCGTGTACTCGCGCGGCGCGGAGGATGCCGAGAACTCGCTGCGCGAGCTCGCGGCGCTCGCCGAGACCGCCGGCGCGCGCGTGCTGGACGGCGTGCTCCAGCGCCGCCCGAACCCGGACCCGGCGACCTACGTCGGCCGCGGCAAGGCGGATGAGCTCGCGGCGATCGTGAAGGAGCTCGGCGCCGACACCGTCGTCGCAGACAGCGAGCTCTCGCCGAGCCAGCGGCGAGCGCTCGAGGACCGCGTCAAGGTCAAGGTCATCGACCGCACCGCCGTCATCCTCGACATCTTCAGCCAGCACGCGAAGAGCCGGGAGGGCAAGGCGCAGGTCGAGCTCGCGCAGCTGGAGTACCTGCTGCCGCGACTGCGCGGCTGGGGCGAGTCGATGTCCCGCCAGGCCGGTGGCCAGGTGGGCGGTCAGGGTGCGGGCATGGGCTCCCGCGGCCCCGGTGAGACGAAGATCGAGCTCGATCGCCGTCGCATCCACACGCGGATGGCGCGGCTGAGGAAGCAGATCAGGGGGTTCGCGCCCGCGCGGCTCGCGAAGCGCGCCAACCGCGACCGGTACGAGGTGCCGGGGGTCGCGATCGCCGGCTACACGAACGCCGGCAAGTCATCGCTGCTCAACCGCATCACGGGCGCGGGCGTGCTGGTGGAGAACTCGCTGTTCGCGACGCTCGACGCGACCGTCCGCCGCGCGCAGACCCCGGACGGGCGCGCGTTCACGATCGCCGACACCGTCGGCTTCGTGCGCGATCTGCCGCACCAGCTCGTCGAGGCGTTCCGCTCGACGCTCGAGGAGGTCGCGGAGTCGGAGGTCATCGTGCACGTCGTCGATGCGAGCCACCCCGATCCCGCGTCGCAGATCGCGACCGTGCGCGACGTGCTCGGCGAGACGGGAGCGCGCTCGATCCCTGAGATCGTGGTGTTCAACAAGGCCGACCTCATCAGCGATGACGAGCGGCTCGTGCTCCGCGGCCTGCAGCGTGACGCGATCTTCGCCTCCGCGCGCACGGGCGAGGGCGTCGACGAGATCCTGGAGCGCATCGGCGAGCTGCTGCCGCGACCGGAGGTCGCCGTGTCGCTGCTCGTGCCGTTCGACCGGGGTGACGTCATCGCGATGCTGCACGACCGCTTCGAGGTGCTGCGGGAGACCTACGAGGAGGCGGGCACGAGGATCGACGCGAAGGTGACGGAGGCCGTCCTCTCGCAGCTCGCCGAGTTCCGCATCGAACCGGCGCACTGATCTCCGGCGGTCGCGCGGCCGCCGGAGCGGGCGCGGCCGCCGGAGCGGGCACGGCCCGCGTGCGGGCACGGCCCGCGTGCGGGCTCAGACCGCGCGCAGCACCGCGACGACGCGGCCCAGCACCTCGGACTCGTCGCCGAGGATCGGCTCGAAGGCCGAGTTGCGGGGGAGCAGCCACGTGTGGCCGTCGCGCTGCTTGAAGACCTTCACGGTCGCCTCGCCGTCGAGCATCGCCGCGACGATGTCGCCGTTCACCGCGTCGCGCTGCTGCCGCACGACGACCCAGTCGCCGTCGCAGATGGCGGCGTCGATCATCGAGTCGCCCACGACCTTGAGCATGAACAGGTCGCCGCTGCCCACCAGCTGCTTCGGCAGCGGCATCACGTCCTCGATCTGCTCCTCCGCAGTGATGGGGATGCCGGCGGCGATGCGGCCGACGAGCGGCACGAACGCGGCCTGCTCCATGCTGCCGAGGGTCGGATCCGAGTCGTCGGGCACGAGCACCTCGATCGCCCGCGGCCGTGCCGGGTCGCGGCGGATCATGCCGGCGAGCTCGAGCTGGCCCAGCTGGTGCGTCACGCTCGAGAGCGATGACAGGCCCACGGCGTCGCCGATCTCGCGGTAGCTCGGCGGGTAGCCGCGCTGGCGCACGGCCTTCTGGATGACCTGCAGGATCGCCTGCTGCTTCTCGGTCAGCTGCCTCGTCATGCCCGCTCCGCTCTCGCCGCTCGGCCGCCCGCCGAGCCCGGGAGCGGGCGTGTGGGTGGCCTGCGATTGACTGCTCCTGGTTCGAAAGCGTATCCGACAGGACGCCCGAATCAAACGGATGTTCGAGCGTGTCGTGGACAACATGCCGCGGCAGGGCTTGACGCATCCACCGGATCGAAGATATCTTCGAAACAGAGATTCGCAGGCGGTGCTCCCGGCCGAGCATCGCCTGCGGATCCCAACCGAGAGGAGCACCGATGACTGCCATCGCCACCACCGCACCGGCTGCCGCCGCGCCGACCACCCGTCTGCGCATGACCGCCCGCGGCCGCCGCGCTCTCGCACTGCTCGTCGCCGCGCCCGTCCTGGCCGCCGGAGCGCTCGCAGGCGCCGGCGTGCTCGGCGACGTCGTCGCCGGCGCCGTCGCATCCTCCTCGGCGGACACCGCCGACTTCGAGCACGTCACCGTCATGCCAGGTCAGTCGCTGTGGCAGATCGCCCAGTCCGTCGCGCCGGGCGCCGACCCGCGCGACGTGATCGCCGAGATCGAGATGCTCAACGGCATCGCGGGCGCGATCCAGCCCGGCGAGCAGCTCGCGATCCCCGCGCACTACACGGGCTGAACCGCCTGCGCGCGGCACGGCATCCGCCGTCGTCCTAGGCTGGTTCGGTGACGACCCTCGACGACCTGCCCATCCGCGACGACCTGCGCGGACTGACGCCCTACGGCGCTCCGCAGCTCGAGGTGCCCGTGCGGCTCAACGTCAACGAGAACGCCTACCGCGTGCCCGAGGCGGTGGCGCTCGACATCGTGCAGGAGATCGCCCGCGCGCTGCCCGACGCGAACCGCTACCCCGACCGCGAGTTCGACGCGCTCCGTCAGGCGTTCGCCGACTACCTCGGGCACGGGCTCGGGCCTGAGCAGATCTGGGCCGGCAACGGCTCCAACGAGGTGCTGCAGCACGTGCTGCAGGCGTTCGGCGGCCCCGGGCGCTCGCTCCTGTCGTTCACGCCCACCTACTCGATGTACCCGCTGCTGGCGCAGGGCGTGGGGATGCGCTGGGTCCCGGTGCCGCGCGCCGCCGACTTCACGCTGACGCCCGAGTCGGTGCGCGCGGCGATCGCCGAGCACGACCCCGACGTCGTGTTCCTGTGCTCGCCCAACAACCCGACCGGCACCGCGATCGGGCTCGACGTGATCGAGGCGGCGGCCGAGTCCGCGCGCGGCATCGTGCTCGTCGACGAGGCGTACGCCGAGTTCGCGCACGACCGCAGCCAGACGGCGCTGTCGCTGATCGACCGCTTCCCGCGGCTGCTGGTCTCGCGCACCATGAGCAAGGCGTTCGCCTTCGCCGGCATCCGGGTGGGCTACCTCGCGGCGCACGCGGCCGTCATCGACGCGCTGCGGCTCGTGCGGCTGCCGTACCACCTCTCCGCCATCACCCAGGCGGCGGCCCTGGCCGCGCTGCGCCACAGCGACGAGATGCTCGCGCGCGTCGACGCGCTCCGCGAGCAGCGCGACCGCATCGTCGACGAGCTCGCCGGCATGGGCCTCGAGCCGCACCCCTCGGACGCGAACTTCGTGCTCGTCGGCGGCATCGACGACCCGCCCGCGATGTTCCGGGCGCTGCTCGAGCGCGGCATCCTCGTGCGCGATGTCGGCCTGCCGCGCACGCTGCGCATCACCGCGGGCACGCGCGCCGAGACGAGCGCGGTGCTCGAGGCGCTCGCGGCACTGACCGCCGAATAGGATCGAGGCATGGCCCGCACCGCAACCATCGAGCGCACGACGAGCGAGTCGAGCATCCGGCTGAGCATCGACCTCGACGGCACCGGCACCTCCTCCGTCTCGACGACGGTGCCGTTCTTCGACCACATGCTCACGGCGTTCTCGAAGCACTCGCTCATCGACCTCGACGTGCAGGCGAGCGGTGACACCGACATCGACGCCCACCACACGGTCGAGGACACCGCGATCGCACTTGGACTCGCGCTCGCGGAGGCGCTGGGCGACAAGGCCGGCGTGCGCCGCTACGGCGACGCGACCGTGCCGCTCGACGAGGCGCTCGCGCGCGCGGTCGTCGACCTCTCCGGCAGGCCGTTCCTCGTGCACTCGGGCGAGCCTGCCGGCTTCGAGCTGCACCGCATCGGCGGCCACTTCACCGGCTCGCTCGTGCGGCACGCCTTCGAGGCCATCGCGCTCAACGCGCGCATCACCGCCCACGTCGACGTGCTCGCCGGCCGCGACCCGCACCACATCGCCGAAGCCGAGTTCAAGGCCTTCGCGCGCGCGATGCGCGTCGCCGTCGAGCAGGACCCGCGGGTGACGGGCGTGCCCTCCACGAAGGGCGCGCTGTGATGGGAGTCGCGTCATGACCGCCGCGCGACCCTCCGTCGCGCTGCTCGACTACGGGCTCGGCAACGTGCACTCGGCCGCGAAGGCGCTCGAGGCCGCCGGCGCCGAGGTCGCGCTCACAGCCGATCGCTCCGCAGTCATGGAGGCCGACGGCCTCGTCGTGCCCGGCGTCGGCTCCATGGCCGCGTGCATGGCGGGCATCCAGGGCATCCACGGCGGCGAGCTCATCGGCCGCCGTCTCGCCGGCGGACGCCCCGTGCTGGGCATCTGCGTCGGCATGCAGGTGCTGTTCACCTCCGGCGAGGAGGGCGGCGCGCCGGTCGACGGGCTCGACGAGTGGCCCGGCACCGTCCGCAGGCTCGCCGCCGACATCCTGCCCCACATGGGCTGGGCCGAGGTCGACGCGCCCGAGGACTCCGCGCTGTTCGCCGGCATCCGCGACGAGCGCTTCTACTTCGTCCACTCCTACGCCGCGACCGAGTGGCAGATCGAGCCGCACCCGCGCATGCGCCAGCCGCGCGTGACGTGGGCCGAGCACGGCGAGCGGTTCCTGGCGGCCGTCGAGAACGGTCCGCTGTCGGCGACCCAGTTCCACCCCGAGAAGTCCGCGGCGGCCGGCATCCGACTGCTCGCGAACTGGATCGGCACGCTCCACTGAGCGCGCCGACGTCAGGGCGCGTCACGCGGACGCACAGAGTGCGGTGAAAGCGTAAGATCCTGTGACTGTGCCCACGTCGATTCCCGACGAAGATTCCTGAGGACAGTGATGAGTGAGTTCAACAAGACCCCCGGCCTGGTGCTGCTTCCGGCCGTCGACGTCGCCGGCGGCAAGGCTGTTCGCCTGACGCAGGGCGAGGCCGGCACCGAAACCAACTACGGCGACCCGGTGGATGCCGCCGCCGACTGGGCCGATCAAGGCGCGGAATGGATTC
>DASSWM010000322.1:0-2676 GCA_035704865.1 Agrococcus sp. | reverse complement strand
GCTGCGACTCCGCGGCAGGCTCGGGCTCGAGCTCCTCGAACAGGCCGGGAGGGGGCGTGACGGTGATGCGGCCCGCGCGCAGGTCGACCTCCGGCACGATCTCCTTCACGAACGGCACCATGACCTCGCGGCCGTCGTGCTCGACGATCAGCATGTCCTGCGCGGGCAGCGGGTCGACGCGCACGACGCGGCCGATGCGGTCGCCGTCGCGCCAGACCTCGAGGCCGGCGAGCTGGTGCACGTACCAGGCGTCGGGCTCGGTGGGCAGCTCTGTGGCGTCCTGCTCGACCCAGAGCACGGCCTTCACGAGCGACTCGGCCTCGGTGCGGTCGCTGACGCCGGCGAAGAAGGCGACGGGGCTGCCGTTGTAGATGCGCAGCTCGACGAGCTCGATCGACTTGCCGTGCCACTTCGACGACGTCGGCACCTGCAGCGCGAAGCGCGCGCCGGGCACGAAGCGGCGTGCGGGCTCGTCGGTGTAGAGCTCGACCTTGATCGCGCCCTTCAGCCCGTGGGCGCGTGCGAGCCGGCCGACGCGCAGCTGCATGCGCGCGGGCACGGCGGGCCTAGCGATCGGTGTCCACCACGTCCACGCGGACGCGGCGTCCTCCGGGGAGCGCACCGATCACGGTGCGGAGCGCGCCGGCCGTGCGGCCGCTGCGCCCGATGACGCGGCCGAGGTCCTCGGGGTGCACGCGCACCTCGAGGACCTCGCCGCGCTGCGTGTCGCGCGAGCCCACGCGCACGTCGTCCGGGCGATCGACGATCCCCTTGACGAGGTGCTCGAGCGCATCGCGCAGCATGCTCAGGACTCGGTCTTCTCGGCCTCGGTGCCCTCGGCGGGCGCCTCGGCGGCGTCGGTCGACTCGGTCTCGGCCTCGGCTGCGGGAGCCTCGGCCTCAGCCGGAGCCTCAGCCGGCTTCTCGGCGGGCTTCTCGGCCTTCGGCTTGAGGACGGGCTTCTTGGCCTCGTCGATCGAGAAGACCTTCTTGCCCTCGGGAGCCTTGACCTGGCTCTCGGTCGGGCCCTCGCCCGTGAAGCGACCCCAGTCGCCCGTGAGCTTGAGCAGCGCCGCGACCTGCTCGGTCGGCTGTGCGCCGACGCCGAGCCAGTACTGGGCGCGCTCGCTGTCGATGTCGATCAGCGAGGGGTTCTCGGTCGGGTGGTACTTCCCGATCTCCTCGATGACGCGGCCATCGCGCTTGGTGCGCGAGTCGGCCACGACGACGCGGTAGTAGGGCGCACGGATCTTGCCGAAGCGCTTCAGACGGATCTTGACTGCCACAGTTCTCCTGCTTTGTGTATTCGTGTTGCACCGCGGCCTGCGCATGTGGGGATGCGCGACCCGCAAAGCTCGGTGAGCGCTCGTGCACCGGATTAGAGGGTCAGGGCACGCGCTCGACCCCCCATTCTGGCACATCCGCAGACGACGCGCGCGCCAGCCGGGCGCACGGCCTACGCTCATGCCATGGAGTTCGCAGCCTCCGCCCGCTCGACCCTCGGCGTCGAGTGGGAGCTCGCGCTCATCGACCCGTCCACGGGCGAGATCGTGCCCCGCGCGAAGGAGCTGCTCGCGGCGATCGACGACCCGCGCTTCGACAAGGAGTTCCTCACCGGCATGATCGAGCTGATCACCGGCGTGCACGCGACGACCGACGACGCGATCGACGAGCTGAAGCGGATGCGCGACACGGCCTGCGACGTCGCCGCACGACTGGACGTCGCCCTCGTGGGCACCGGGACGCATCCGACCAGCCGGTGGCGCGAGCAGGCGCAGGGCGATGATCCGCGCTACCGCCGCGTGATCGAGAAGGCCGGCGAGTGGGGCAGGCGGCTCATCATCTTCGGCGTGCACAACCACGTCGGCGTCGAGGATCGCGACAAGGTCGTGCCGCTGCTGCGCACGATGCTCGACCGGCTGCCGCTCATCCTGGCGCTCTCGGCCTCGAGCCCCTACTGGCAGGGCCTCGACACGGGCTTCGCCTCGCACCGCACGATGCTGTTCCAGCAGCTGCCCACCGGCGGCCTGCCGCCCATGCTCGTGAGCTGGGGCGAGTACGAGCGCACGCTCACCGACATGCTCACCGCGGGCGTGATCGACGAGCTGGGCGAGCTGCGCTGGGACATCCGGCCCTCCCCCGCGATCGGCACGCTCGAGGTGCGCATCGCCGACGGCGCCCCCTCGATCGACGACCTCGCCGCCGTCACGGCGCTCACGCACTGCCTCATCGAGGAGGCCTCGCGCGCGCTCGACGACGGCGCGACGCTGCACCACCTGCCGTCGTGGCTCGTGCGCGAGAACAAGTGGCGCGCGGCGCGCGACGGGCTCGGCGCGACCGCGATCGTCGACGAGCAGGGCACGCTGCAGTCGGTGCGGGATGCGCTGGGCGAGACCGTCGAGCGGCTCGCGCCGGTCGCGGTCGACCTGGGCGCCGCGCGCTCGCTCGCCGCCGTGGGCCGCGTCGTCGAGCGCGGCGGCTCCGCGGCGCAGCAGCGCGCAGCGTTCGCGCGCGGCGGGCACAAGGCGGTGCTGGCGGAGCTCATCGACGCGATGCGCGCCTGAGCAGGCGGCCGCTTCCGGGCACCTGAGCAGGCGGCCGCATCCGGCGCCCGAGGTCGGGCCAGGCGCCGCGGCCGGCGTCAGTCGTTCTTGCGGTCGCGCCAGTCGAGGAACGC
>DASSWM010000321.1:0-2218 GCA_035704865.1 Agrococcus sp. | reverse complement strand
CAGGAACGCGAGCAGCTCGTCGGCGCTCTCGCCCGCGGCGAGCCCCGATGCTACCGACGCGGCGGTGATGCGCCAGTGCGAGGCGATGCCCGCGCGCTCGATGCGCGCGATGCGCCGCAGCCGCGACTCCACCGCGGCCTCGAGGGGGCCCGGGGCGACGGCCGAGAGGTCGGGCTGCAGGTAGACGGATGCGGTGGCCGGGGGCACGTGGGCCGCGAGCGCCTGGCGGGCGGCGTCGGGCCGCTGCCGCAGGTCGGCCCCGAGCATCGTGGGGGTGCCGCGGTCGGCGAGCCCGAGCCGCGTCGCCTGCCGGTGCTGCCGCTGGCGCACCGCGAGCACGGCGGCGTCGGCGAGCGGGAACTGCGCGCGGGGGTCGCCGGCGACGGCCATCGCGTCGGGGGTGGCGGCGAGCCACGCGCGGCCGAGCGCGAGCCAGCGGTCGGGCACGGGTGCGGCGAGCCAGGCGTCGGCGTCGACGGTCGCGACGAGCCGTCCGTCGCGGCGGACGATGAGGCCCGCGAGCAGCGCGGGCTCGAGCCTCTCCTCGAGCTCTGCGGGGTCGCCGTCGACCGCTGCGGCGAGGTCGCGCGCGACGGCGGCCGGCAGCTGCGCCCGGCTGCGCAGCACGATGGGGGCGCCGGCGACGCGGTGCACGAGCTCGGAGACCTTGATCGCCTCGTCGATCGCCGTCTGCGGCGCCGTGGCGCTCTCGACGGGGACGAGCGGCGTCGCGGTGCCTGCGGCAGCGGCGCCTGCTGCGGCGGCGCCTGCTGCGGCGGCGCCTGCCGCGGCGGCGAGCGCGCGCACCTGCGGCAGCGCTGCCCCGTCGACGCCCAGCAGCAACGCGTCGAGCCGCAGCGTGGAGCCGCCCTCGCGGAGCGCGGCCAGCTCGGCCGCCGACCGCCACTTGAGCGCCTGCGCGATCGACGCATCCGTCATCAGATGCTCGGCGAGGTCGAACGTCGAGCCGAGCTGCGGCGGCGCCTGCCGCTCGACGACGAGCCGGTCGAGCTCGTCATCGGGCATCGCCTGGATGCGGGCCGCGAGGGCGACGACGTCCATCAGTGCCTGCGCGCCCTGCCCGTGGCGCTGAGGATCACGAGCGTGATGACGCACACGATCATGAGCGGCAGGGCCACGAGGGGCAGCCAGTACGCGTACTGCCACACGACGCCGGCGAAGAGCGCGACGCTCTCGCGGAGGCCGACGTGCAGGAGTGCGCCGGCGAAGCCGAGGATCGCGATCGCAGCGAGCACCACGACGGCGATGGCGAGGATGCGCTCGACCAGGTCGCGGCCAGAGCTCGGCTCGGGCGCGGGCTGGGACGGGCGCTTCTTCGGGCGCTGCGTCGGGTTGCTGCTCGCCTTCGGCATCCGGCCAGGATATCGCGGCGCTGGCGCTCACTCGACGCCAGTACGCTGGTGCCTGCGGCAGGGCGCCGCCAAGGATTCTGCAGCTGGAGGGTGCCATGCCGACGGGCAGGGTGAAGTTCTTCGACGAGGCCAAGGGCTTCGGCTTCATCGCCGGCGACGACGGCGGCGAGGTGTTCCTGCACGCCTCCGCGGTGCCGGAGGGCGTGACGGTGAAGCCCGGCGCGAAGGTCGAGTACGGCGTGGCCGAGGGCCGCCGCGGGCCGCAGGCGCTCTCGCTGCGCCTGATCGGCCCGACCGCGGTCAAGGCCGCGCGCCGCGACACCGAGGACATGGCGATCATCGTCGAGGACCTCGTGCGCCTGCTCGACACGATCGGCAACGACCTGCGCCGCGGCCGCTACCCGAGCGCATCGCACGGCTCGACGGTGGCCCAGATGCTGCGAAGGGTCGCCGATGACCTCGACGCCTGAGGTGCCGGAGGGCGCCGCGCACGAGCACCACATCCCCGAGCCGGAGGCCGGCGAGGCGGAGCTGCCGGAGTCGGCGGCGGTGGAGCCGTCGCACGACGCGCCGCTCGACCACGCGTCGGCGCACGGTGCCGACGACGGCGCCGAGCAGGACGGCGCTGAGCAGACCGACGCCGAGCAGACCGACGCCACGCAGGCGGGCGCCGAGCAGGCCGATGCCGAGCAGGCCAGCGCCGAGCAGGCCAGCGCCGAGCAGGCCAGCGCCGAGCAGGCCGACGCAGGGGAGGCGCCTGCCGACATCCGGGCGCAGCAGCCGGCGCCCGAGCCGACCACGCCGACGCTCGAGGAGCTCGAGCTGGCGCTCGCGGCGCTCGACGA
>DASSWM010000320.1:0-2790 GCA_035704865.1 Agrococcus sp. | reverse complement strand
GAACATGCCCGCGACGATGAACGGCAGGGCGGGGCCGGCGTACTCGCGCAGCCTGAAGAGCGCGCGCACCGTGCCGACGCGCGTCGATGAGAGATTCGTGTGGTGCGGGGTGGCTGGCAAAGCCGGGTCCTTCCAGAGGAGGGTGCCGAGACGTCGCGAGAGGACATCGGATCGGCTGAATCAGAACGAGCAGACGCGTCGAGGGCGTCGGGGATGCGGACGAGCCGCGAAATCGAGCAGGCCGAGCCTGCGGGGCGTGGCGGGAGGAGCTACCCGGCGAGCGCCTCGACGAGGGACGCCGAGCGGGCAGCGCCACCGGCCGCGAACGGGCGGGCGTAGCGATCTGTCTGCATGGTGTCCTCCTGCGTCGTCATCTGCGAAACCTCACGACCACCGGATCTCTCGCGGCGGCCAGCCCTACAGACTACGGGGTGCGGCAGGTCGCGTGCAAGAGCGCCGTGCCCGGTATGCTGTGCGAATTCGTCGCCGCGCGAATGGACCCCCCTGCACCGTCTTCGTCCTCGCGCGTGCTCGGACCGACGAATAGAGGAGATCGCGTGGGAGCGACACGGACCGCCGTCGCGCGTGCGAGGGCGCGCACCGGCGTGCTCGGTTCCGTTGCCGCGGTCGTCCTGCTCCTCACCGCGCTCGCCACCGGAGTCGTCGACTCCCTGACGAGTGCGGGGCTCAGCGGGCTCCGCGACGGGCTCGCAGCGGCATCCGGCGTCGACGGCGCGGCGCGCTGGCAGATCCGCATTGCGGGTGATGCCGAGGATCAGGCGGATGCCGCGGCATCCGTGCTCGACCGCATGCTCACGCCGCACGGCGCGTCGTGGTCGAGATCGGTTCAGACTGCACCGGTCGACGCCGTGCATGATGACGACTCGCTCGGCGCCGTGCTGCTCGCCGACGACGGCGTGCCCGGGCGCGCCGAGCTCGCGAGCGGAACATGGCCCGACGCACCCGAGGCGGTCGCGTCGGCCGCCGCCGTCGATGCCCTGCCGACGACGCTGCACGCAGCCGCGGCCGAGTCGCTCGGCCTCGCGATCGACGATGTCGTCGAGCTGCCGGGCAGCGAAGAGCCGCGACGTCTCATCGTCGTCGGCACGTGGACGCCCACCGATCCGAGCGACCCCCGCTGGTTCGGCGAGCCGATCATCGCCACGGGTGCCGTCGAGAACGGCGCCGGACCGTTCCTCGTCCCCGAGCAGGCGGTCGCCGATCTCCCCGCCGCGACGATCGTGCGTTGGACGGCCGTCACCGATGCGGCGAGCATGACGCCCGAACGCGCCGCCGACCTGCGCGCCGCCATCCCGAACGTCGAACCCGCCCTGCGTGCGGAGCCGGCGATCGGCACCGACGGGCTGGCCGCCCTCGGCCGGCTGACGGCGACCCTCGATCGCCTCCTCGCCGGGCTCGGCGCCGTGCGCGCCATCGCCCCGCTGCCGCTGCTCCTCCTCGCGTTCGCGGGCTTCGCCGCCATCGACCGGCTCGCGGCACTGCTCAGCGCATCGCGGCGCGGCGAGACGGTGCTGCTCCGAGCCCGCGGCGCCTCAGCCGGTCGCCTTGCCCGCGACACCGCCGTCGAGATTCTCGTGGTGGGAATCCCGGCCGCAGTGCTCGGCGCTGTCGCCGCCGAGGGGCTGCTCTCGATCCTCCGCCCCGGCGAGCCGCGAGCCTGGGGCATCGCCGCGCTCGTGGCATCCGTGACACTGCTCGGCACTCTCGCCCTCGTGGCCGGCCGTGCCTGGCGCGACGCGACCAAGCCCGTCGTGCGTGCCGCGGGCGATGAGGTGGGCCGGATGCCGCGGGCCGCAGCGGCCGGCGGTGTCATCCTCGTCGTGGTGGCCGCCGCCGTCGCGCTGTGGCAATTTCGGCTCTACGGATCGCCGCTCGTGGCGAGCACGGCAGGCACGCTCGAGGTCGATCCGATCGCGGTGCTCGCGCCCGTGCTCGTGCTGCTCGCGCTCTGCCTGCTCGCGCTCGGCCTCTCGCGACCGATCGGGGCGCTGCTCGAGGGAGCCGCCGCGCGATGGCCGGGTCTCGTTCCGGCGCTGCCGATGCGCCAATTGGCGCGACGAGCAAGCCTGTACGCCTCGGCCTCGCTCGTGACGATGCTCGCCGTGTCGGGTCTCACGCTGGCTGCGGCGTTCGCCGGAAGCTGGCACGCGTTCGACCGCGACGCCGCGGCCGCGGAGATCGGCGGTGACGTTCGCGTCGCCTTCGCCGGGCGCGATGTCGTGCGGGGCGACGATGCGATGACGGGCGCCGACCGCTTCGCGGCCCTCGACGGCGTCGCGGCGAGCGCACCGGTGTTCCGCGGCGAGGTGCGCATCGGCTCCGACCCGGCGACGCTGGTGGCATTGCCCGCCGCGACGCTCACGTCGATCGCCCCTGGCACAGACGTCGGCGCGGCCATCGACGAGCTCGCGGCATCGGGAGATGCCGCTGCGCCGCAGCTGCCGCCGGATGCCGACGCCGTCGAGGTCGACGTGGCGCTCGACGCCCCCGCGGGGACGCCCGGCACGGTCACCGTATCGGCGTGGGTGCTCGGCCCCGACGGGGCGGCCGCGCGGATCCCGGCCGGCACCTTCGAAGTCTCGAGCGACGGCGGAACCGCGCGAGCCGAAGTACCCGCCGCAGCGGGCCTGCGCCTGCTCGGCTTCGACGCGACACTCGCCGGGTCGAAGGGCGTGGCCGACGTGGTGGCCGGATTCAGTGAGGTGACGATCGACGGCGACGCAGTGGCATCCGAAGCGCTCGAGACCGTCGGCGACGTGACGTTGTCGG
>DASSWM010000319.1:0-2142 GCA_035704865.1 Agrococcus sp. | reverse complement strand
TCGACAACGTCCCACGGGTCCTGCCCTGCGGTGGTTGTCGCGTCGCATCGCGGCGCTCGAGTCGGCGAGTGCCTCCCGCGCGAGCGTCTCGTGCCCCAGCGCTTAATCCGCGAGCGCCTTCCGCACCCTCTGCACCGAGATGGGCCCCTGCGGGCCGAGCGGCTGGGCGAAGAGCGACAGGCGCAGCTCTTCGAGCATCCAGCGCACCCTGACCAGGTCGGCGCGCGCGTCCGCCGCAAGCGGCAACGCACCGCCCGCCTGCTCGAACAGGCGCAGTGCCGTCTCGAACTCGGTCTGCCCGGCCCGGTCGCGGCCCGGGTTCTCGGCGAGCTTCTCGACCCGGTGCGCGATGCCGCGCAGGTAGACGACGAGGCGCGGCAGGCGCTCGAGCCCCGTTCGGCCGATGAAGCCGTCGAACACCAGCTGCCCCAGCTGCGCGCGACAGTCGGCGAGCGGCGCCATCAGCGCGAGCGACGAGGTGCGGCTGATCGCCACGTCCGCCTCGCGGGCCGCCGCCAGAACGGTTGCTGCCGTCGCCACAATCCGGAACAGCCGGTCGGGCAGACCCCGGTTCACCGCGTCGCGAACCGCCTCGAAGTCGGCGCGCGTCCACGGCAACTCAGCCCGAGCATCCAATTCGGCGTCGATGACGGCGCGCAGCGCGTCGTCGATCAGCGCCGCCGTCGACCGGTATGGGGAGGCCGCGAGCGACAGCTTCTCGGCGTGGGTCAGATGCTCTTGTACATACGACAGCGGCGACGGCACGGCGAGCTGCACGAGGCGCCGCACGCCCGCGCGGTGCGCCCGCAGCTGCTCGTCGATCGACACCTGAAGGCGCAGCGCGACCGCCGCGCCCTCGTCGACCAGCGCCGGATACCCCCGAACGGTTGTCTCGGCCCGCCGCACCTCCACCTGGCGGGGCACGGTTCCCGCCTCGCCGAGCGTGTCATCCCAGACCGTGACGCCGCCGCGCTCGATCGGGGCCTTCGCCGCCGCCGTCGCCACGCGCGCCACCGAGTCGCGGGTGCGGGTCTTCAGCTTCTCCTGCAGCGAGGCCAGGTCGGTGCCGCGGGCCAGGCGCCGCCCGCGGTCGTCGACCACGGCGTAGCCCATGCGCAGGTGCGCGGGCAGGCGCTCGAGGTCGAAGTCGTCGGGCTCGACCGGCGTGAACGTCTGCCGGCGAATCTCGCGCGCCAGAAACTCGGTGATGCGCAGCTCGCGCAGGTCGGCGCCGTCGGGCACCTCCGCCAGCAGCCTCGTCGCCCAGTCGGCGGCCGGCACCACGTTGCGCCGCACCGACTTCGGCAGGGTCTTGATGAGCGCGGTCACGAGCTCGTGGCGCAGGCCCGGCACCAGCCAGTCGAAGCCCGCATCATCGAGGCGCGGCAACAGTGGCAGCGGCACCGTGACCGTCACGCCGTCGTCGACGCTGCCCGGCTCGAAGCGGTAGCCGACGCTCAGCGTCTGATCGCCGAGCGTCAGCCGGGTCGGGTACGCGTCGTCGTCGCCCTGCGGCAGCTCCTCCGCGTCGACGAGGTCGGTTTTTGTCAGCGTGAGCAGATCAGGATGCTCGCGGCGCGCATCCCGCCACCACCGTTCGAAGCGGCGAACGTCGGTGACCTCCTCCGGCACCCGCGCCTCGTAGAAGTCGACGAGCCGCTCGTCGTCGAGCAGGATGTCGCGGCGACGCTGGCGCTCTTCCAACTTTTCGAGCTCGCGGCGCAGCTGCGCGTTCGTGCGGTGGAAGGCGGTGAGGCGCTTGTCGAGGCGCGAGGTGTCCCAGTCGCCCTCGACGAGCGCGTGGCGAATGAACAGTTCGCGGGCGAGCGGCGCGTCGATGCGGGCGAGCTGCGCGCGGCGGCGCGGCACGATGGGCACGCCGAAGAGCGTGACCTTCTCGTCGACGACGGCGGAGCCCTGGCGCTTCTCCCACCGAGGCTCCGAGTACTGGCGCTTGACGAGGTGCGTGGCGAGCGGCTCAGCCCACGCGGGGTCGATCTGTGCGACCGTGCGGGCGAACAGCCGGCTCGTCTCGACGAGTTCGGCGGCCATGACGGCGGCGGGCTGCTTCTTCGCGAGCCCCGAGCCGGGGAAGATCACGAAGCGCCGCTGCCGGGCGCCGAGGTACTCGCGCCCGCGGGC
>DASSWM010000318.1:0-8615 GCA_035704865.1 Agrococcus sp. | reverse complement strand
GTCATCTGGGCGCTCATCACGGGCACGCAGCCCTGGAACCCGCTCATGCTCGTCTTCCTCGCGGGCATCCTGATCGCCGTCGCGGGCCTCGCGCTCACCGAGCGCGCCGACCACGCCGAGCCCGAGGCGCCTGCCGAGCCCGACGCGCCTGCCGAGGCCGACGCATCCGCCCGTGACGAGCGCGCCGGGCCCACCGCATCCGACCGCGCCTGAGCTCGGCGCGGCACGGTCGTCGAATCGAGATGGCGCTTCGGGCGCGCTTCGCGGCGACAGCGCGCCCGAAGCGCCATCTCGTCGGCACCGGCTCCGACGAGGTGGCGCGCCGGGCGCGTCGGCGGGGCCGAACCGAGACCTCAGCGCCATCTCGCGGGCGCACGTCGGCGCGCCATCGCTCAGGCGCCAGCGCGAGCCAGCGTCAGATCACGTACTCGATCTGCGGCAGCTCGGCGGGCGACGTGTGGGCGACCTGCTTCGCGGGGATGCCCACGAGCGTGACGCCCGAGGGGGCGTCCTTCAGCACCACGGCGTTCGCGCCAACCTTCACGTCGTCGCCGAGCGCGATGGGGCCGAGGATCTTGGCGCCCGCGCCCACCATCACGCGGTGGCCGAGCGTCGGGTGGCGCTTGACGGCGGCGTTCGCCGTGCCGCCGAGCGTGACGCCGTGGTAGAGCATCACGTCGTCGCCCACCTCGCTCGTCTCGCCGATCACGACGCCCATGCCGTGGTCGATGAAGAAGCGGCGGCCGATGCGCGCGCCGGGGTGGATCTCCACGCCGGTCATGAAGCGCGCGAACTGGCTGCCGGCGCGAGCGAGCGAGCGAGCGCCGGCGTGCCAGAGGCGGTGGTTGACGCGGTGGGCCCACACGGCGTGGAGCGTCGAGTAGGTGAGCACGATCGTCAGGAAGCCGCGCGCGGCCGGATCGTGCCGCTTCGCGTTCTCGATGTCCTCGCGGATGTTGAGCAGGCCCACCGTCGCTCCTCGTCCTCCCCGCGCCGTCAGACCAGCTCGGCGTAGACGGGCAGCGACAGGTAGCGCTCGCCGGTGTCGGGCGCGACGACCACGATCGTCTTGCCCGCCGACTCGGGGCGACGGGCGATCTGCAGCGCGCTCCAGACGGCGGCGCCGGCCGAGACGCCCGCGAAGATGCCCTCCTTCGCCGCGAGCTCGCGCGCGGTCGCGACCGAGTCCTCGAGCGTCACGTCGACGACCTCGTCGTACACGTCGCGGTCGAGGATCTCGGGGATGAAGTTCGCGCCCAGCCCCTGGATCTTGTGCGGGCCGGCGGTGCCCTTCGTCAGCAGCGGCGAGTCGGCGGGCTCGACGGCGATCACCTGGATCTCGGGCTTGCGCTCCTTGAGCAGGTTGCCGGCGCCCGTGATGGTGCCGCCCGTGCCGATGCCCGCGACGAAGATGTCGACGGCGCCGTCGGTGTCGGCCCAGACCTCCTCGCCGGTGGTCTCGCGGTGCACGCGCACGTTCGCCTCGTTCTCGAACTGGCTCGCGAGCACTGCGCCGGGCGTCTCGTCGACGATCTGCTGCGCGCGCTCGACGGCGCCGCGCATGCCGTCCGGGCCGGGCGTGAGCACGAGCTCCGCGCCGTAGGCCTTCAGGATCGCGCGCCGCTCGACCGACATCGTCTCGGGCATCGAGAGCACGACGCGGTAGCCGCGGGCGGCGCCGACCATCGCGAGCGCGATGCCGGTGTTGCCGCTCGTGCCCTCGACGATCGTGCCGCCGGGCTGCAGCGCGCCGGCCGCCTCTGCGGCGTCGATCATCGCCTTGCCGATGCGGTCCTTGACCGATGCGCCCGGGTTGAACGACTCGAGCTTGACCAGCACGGTCGCGTCCGAGTCGTCGATGCGCTGCAGGCGCACGAGGGGGGTGCCGCCGATCGTGGCCGTGATGTCGTCGAAGATGCGCGCCATGCCGTTTCCTTTCATCGGGTGGAAGCTTTGCTTCTACTCTAGAGGACGTCTCCCTGGGCAAGCGCTCGCCCGGCGCACAGCATTCCCGAGCAACCAGAGGCCGTCGGCGGCGCTATCTTTGAGCGGTGGAGCAACGGGCTGTCGCAGAGATCGTGCGCGACGCGCGTTCGCGCCTGGCGGCCGCGGGCATCGACGGCCCCGACGTCGAGCTGCTCGCCGCGTGGGCCGCAGGCACCAGCCTCGGCGAGATCCGCGTCGACATGGCGATGGGCCGTGCCTTCGAGGCGGATGCGCTGGCTCGCTTCCTCGCGGCCGTCCTGCGCCGCGAGGGGCGGGAGCCGCTGCAGCACATCACGGGCGTCGCCGCGTTCCGGCACGTCGACCTGCTCGTCGGCCCCGGCGTGTTCACGCCGCGGCCGGAGACCGAGGTGCTCGTCGACGTCGCGCTCGAGCACCTGCGGCGCCAGCGGGGAGAGCCGGGCGTCGTGCTCGACGTCGGCACCGGCACGGGCGCCGTCGCCATCTCGCTCGCCCGCGAGGCCGACGCCCGCGTGGTCGCGGTCGAGGCGAGCCCCGCCGCCTACATGTGGGCGCGCCGCAACCTGGCGGCGCTGTCTCCGGAGACCGTGCTGCTGCACGCGGACGCGCGCGACGCCGTGGCGCTCGCCGCGGTCGGCGTCGGTCCCGGCACCGTCGCGGCACTCGTCTCCAACCCGCCCTACGTGCCCCACGCATCCCTGCCCGTCGACCACGAGGTGCGCGGCTTCGACCCCGCGAGCGCGCTCTACTCCGGCTCCGACGGGCTCGACTTCATCCGCGACCTCATCTCGCTCGCATCCGACCTCGTCGCACCCGACGGGCTCGTCGCGTTCGAGCACGCCGAGCACCAGTCGGCGGCTGTGCGGCAGATGCTCGAGGACGCCGGATTCCGCGACGTGCGCACCCGGCAGGACCTCGCCGGCCGCGACCGCGTGACCGCCGCGATCCGGTAGCCGGCCGGGGCAGGCGGCGCCATGCCGCCGGTACCATGGGCGGGTGCCCGCCATCCACGACTGCGCCGATCCCGCCTCGCTCCTCGAGGGCGTGCGCGCGGCTCGCACCGCCATCGCCGCGGGCCGCTGCATCGTGATGCCGACCGACACCGTCTACGGCATCGCCGCCGACGCGTTCTCGCACGCGGCGGTCGCCGGGCTGCTCGCCGCGAAGGGCCGCGACCGCGGCTTCCCGCCGCCCGTGCTCGTCGCCGACCGCCACATGGCGACGGCGCTCGCCGAGCGCGTGCCGGCGGAGCTCGAGCCGCTGCTCGAGGCGCACTGGCCGGGCCCGCTCACCGTCATCCTGCGCGCGCAGCCGTCGCTCACGTGGGATCTGGGCGACACAGGCGGCACGGTCGCCATCCGCGTGCCCGACCACCCCATCGCCATCGGGCTGCTGCGCGAGACGGGGCCGCTCGCGGTCTCGAGCGCCAACCTGCACGGCATGCCCGCCGCGACCGAGGCCGCGGCGGCCGCCGAGATGCTCGGCGACAGCGTCGCGGTCGTGCTCGACGCCGGCCCCGTCGGCGGCGACGCGGCGCCGGGGGAGCAGAACGGCTCGACGATCCTCGACTGCTCGACCGACGGCGCCTGGCGCATCGTGCGCCAGGGCGTGCTGCCGCGCGCGACGATCGCGGCGGCGCTCGGCGACCTGCTGCAGGACGACCCGCCCGCCGGCGGATGACGCCGTGACGTTCCTCCTCATCACGCTCGCGGCGGCGGTCATCACCTTCGTCGCCAGCCGGGTCGTGCTGCGCCTCGCGCTCAAGCACGGCATCCACCCCCCGGTGCGCGAGCGCGATGTGCACTCGCGCCCGACGCCGCGCCTCGGCGGCGTGGCGATGTGCATCGGCGTGCTGGGCGCGTTCGGCATCGCGGCGCTCGTGCCTGAGCTCGCCGGAGTCTTCGCCGAGCCCATGCGCATCTGGACGCTGCTGGGCGGCGCGATCGCCATCTGCGTCATCGGCGTGCTCGACGACCTCTTCGACCTCGACTGGATGCTGAAGCTCGGCGCGCAGATCCTGGTCGCGACGGGCGTCGCGGTCTTCGGCGTGCAGATCGTGAGCCTGCCGATCGCGGGCCTCACCGTGCCCTCGGCGACCATGGCGATCAGCCTCACGGTGCTCATCATCGTGCTGGTCATGAACGCCGTGAACTTCATCGACGGCCTCGACGGGCTCGTCTCGGGCACGACCATCATCGGCTCGACGGCCTTCTTCGGCTACATCTGGATGATCAGCCAGAACTTCGCCCGGCCGAACGCCTACTTCTCGCTCGCGAGCCTCATCACGGCGATCATCGTGGGCGTCTGCCTCGGCTTCCTGCCCACCAACTGGCACCCGGCCCGCATGTTCATGGGCGACGGCGGCGCGCTCATGCTGGGCCTGCTGACCGCGGCGAGCGCCATCGCCGTCACGGGCCAGATCGACCTCGGCACGATGGGCGGCCGCAGCCAGATCCTGCCCGCCTTCATCCCCATCCTGCTGCCGCTCGCGATCCTGCTGCTGCCGCTCACCGACTTCGTGCTCGCCGTCGTGCGGCGCGTCATCAACGGCAACAGCCCGTTCGCGGCCGACCGCAAGCACCTGCACCACCGGCTGCTCGACATGGGCCACTCGCACCTGGGCGCCGTGCTCATCTTCTACTCCTGGACGGCGGTCGTCTCGATCGGCGTGCTGCTGTTCCTCGTCGTGCCGTGGTGGGTCGCGAGCGGCCTCATGGTCGCGGGCTTCCTGCTGTGCGCGCTGCTGACGGCCGCGCCGGTGAGCAAGCGCGTGTGGCGCACGTTCCTGCGGGTGATGCGCGAGCGGCGCGGTGCCCGTGGGAGACTGGAGCCGACCAGCATCGACACCCGCGTCGAACATCAGGGGGACAGCCGGTGACCACCACCAAGATCATGCAGCGCATCCTCCTGTGGGGAGGCATCCTCGCCGCGGCCGTCGCCGTCGTGGGCGGCGTGGTCGGATGGTTCCTGGCCGCGGGTGCGGGCGTCGCGTCCGCACTGGTCGGCACGGCACTCGCGATCATCTTCTGCATGCTCACGGCCGGCAGCATCCTGCTCGCCTACAAGGCGTCGAAGGGCGAGATGGTCTCCGGCGCGTTCTTCGGCATCGTGCTCGGCGGATGGCTCGTGAAGTTCGCGCTGTTCATCGTGCTGGTGTTCGTGCTCGGCGACCAGGAGTGGCTGCATCGCGGCGTCGCCTTCGGCTCGCTCGTGGCGGCCGTGATCGGCTCGCTCGCCATCGACTGCATCGTCATCGCGACGAGCAGGCAGCCGACGATCGACAGCGATCCCGACGACGAGACGCAGGGTCGTCCCGCCTCGGGCGCACGCGCCTGAGCCGCGCGCAGCTGCGACGGCTCGCGCCCCCGCATCGCCCGTCGGGCGGACGATCGGGCCCTGCCGTTCTGATAGGGTTTTCCCTGTTCCCTCCATTGCGCCGCTCGGGTCCGAGCGTGTCCGCGCGAGGGGTCACACCGACGTCGAACCGGCGCCAGGCGCCATGAGGTTGAGGAAGAGACGCTGAACGCCTTGATGACGCTGCTGGCCTCCGCAGGAACCGAGCCAGAGCCGTTCCACCCGCCGAGCCTCGCCGACTTCTTCCCGCAGGTCTTCCTCTTCGCAGAGCCGACGGTCCCGTGGTTCGAGGACGACTCGCCGATCTTCGGCATCAACCGCATCATGCTCGTCCGCTTCATCGCGGCGATCGCGCTCATCCTCATCTTCGTGCTCGGCACGCGCAAGATGCGCCTCATCCCGACGCGCGGCCAGAGCCTCATCGAGATGGGCCTCGGCTTCGTGCGCGACGGCATCGCCTACGACCTGCTCGGCGAGAAGGACGGCAAGCGCTTCCTGCCGATCATCACGACCATCTTCTTCATGGTCCTCGCGATGAACCTCACGGGCGTCATCCCCGGCCTCAACATCGCCGGCACCTCCGTGATCGGCGTGCCGCTGCTGCTCGCGATCGTCTCCTACGTCGCGTTCATCTACGCGGGCGTGAAGAAGCACCCGGGGGCGTTCTTCAAGAACTCGCTGTTCCCGGCCGGTGTGCCGTGGCCGCTCTACATCATCGTGACGCCGATGGAGTTCATCTCCACGTTCGTGCTGCGCCCCATCACGCTCACGCTGCGACTCATGATGAACCTGCTCGTCGGCCACCTCATGCTGGTGCTGTTCTTCGCCGCGACGCAGTTCTTCCTCTTCAGCGCCGGCGGGCTCTTCCCGCTGCTCAGCATCGGCACGTTCGCGTTCGGCTTCGCCTTCACGATCTTCGAGCTGCTCGTCTGCGTGCTGCAGGCCTACGTCTTCGCCATTCTCACCGCTGTCTACATCCAGCTCGCGCTGGCTGAAGAGCACTGACCAACCACCGGACTCCCGGAACACAACGGAAGGAAACACCGTGGACAACGCCACGACCATTCTCGCCGAGATCAACGGCAACATCGGCACGGTCGGCTACGGCCTCGCAGCGATCGGCCCGGCCATCGGTGTCGGCATCGTCGTCGGCAAGACGATCGAGGGTGTGGCGCGCCAGCCCGAGCTGCAGGGCCGCCTGACGGTCCTGATGTTCATCGGCATCGCGTTCACCGAGGCGCTGGCCTTCATCGGCATCGCCACGTACTTCTTCATGCTCTGAGGCTTCGATGCTGACATCTGCACTCCGCATGGCGGGCGAAGAGGCGACTCCGAACCCGCTGCTTCCCGCCGCGTACGACCTCCTGTGGTCTGCGGTCATCTTCGTCATCCTCCTGCTGATCTTCTGGAAGGTCGTCCTGCCTCGCGTGCAGACGCTGCTCGACGAGCGCGCCGCCGCGATCGAGGGCGGCATCAAGAAGGCCGAGGAGGCGCAGGCGGAGGCGGCTGCCGCACTGGAGTCGTACAACACCCAGCTCGCAGAGGCTCGCGCCGAGGCGTCCCAGATCAAGGAGAAGGCTCGCGCCGACGCGTCCAAGATCGAGGCCGACCTCAAGGCTCGCGCCACTGAGGACGCTGAGCGCATCACCGCGCAGGCCCAGCAGCGCATCGAGCAGGAGCGCCAGGCGGCGTTCTCGTCGCTCAAGTCCGAGGTCGGCACGCTCGCCCTCGACCTGAGCGAGAAGGTCGTGGGCGAGTCGATGGACGACGCCCGCTCGGCCGCGATCGTCGACCGCTTCCTCGCCGACCTCGAGCGCGCCGATCTTCAGCGAGACGGAGCGGGCCGCTAGTGGGCTCGGCGACCAGCCAGGCCCGAGCCGGCATCGACGAGGCGCTCCGGGCGCACCCGCAGGCAGGGCTCGAGGACGCGAAGGAGCTCTTCCAGGCTTCCCGCGCCATCGAGCGCAGCCCGCAGGTGCTCTCCGCGATCGCCGACCCGGTGTCGGCCCCCGACGCGCGTGCGGCTCTCGCCGAGCGCGTGCTCGGGCAGCTCGGTGCACCGGCGAGATCGATCGTCGCGCACCTGGCGCGCCAGCGCTGGTCCGACGCCGACGACATCCTCTCCGCCATCGACGCCGCGGGCATCCGCGTCGCCGTGCAGTCGGCCGGGGATGCGGACGTCACGGGCGAGATCGCCTCGTTCCAGCGGATCGTCGCCTCCGACGCGGAGCTCGAGCTGGCCCTCGGCGGCCTGCGCGGCACCGCCGACGACAAGGCGCGGCTCGTCGAGCGCCTGCTCGCGGGCAGGTCGAGCGAGGCCGCCGCGGTCATCCTCGACCACCTCGTGCGCGCTCCGCGCGGCCGCCGCATCGGCCAGCTGCTCCGCGGCGCCGCGACCGAGGTGGCCGCAGCCGCCGGCAGCTCGCTCGCGACCGTCACGACGGCCCGCGAGATCCCCGCCGCGCAGCTCGACCGCCTGCGCGTCGGCCTCGAGCGCAAGTACGGCCGCACGCTGCAGCTGCAGCAGATCGTCGACCCGGCAGTCCTCGGCGGACTCCGCGTCTCGATCGGCGACGACATCATCGACGGCACCGTCCGTTCCAAGTTCACCGACCTCCGCCTGCAGCTCGGCTAGGTCGAAAGCCCCGAAGAGGAAGACACATGTCAGAGCTCACCATCAGCCCCGACGAGATCAAGGGCGCCCTCGCCGACTTCGTCTCGTCCTACGAGGCGTCGACCTCGACGACGGCCGAGGTCGGCCACGTCATCGACGCGGCCGACGGCATCGCGCACGTCGAGGGCCTCCCCGGCGTCATGGCCAACGAGCTCGTCCGCTTCGCGGACGGCACCCTGGGCCTCGCGCAGAACCTCGACGAGGCCGAGATCGGCGTCGTCGTCCTCGGTGAGTTCGACGAGATCGTGGAGGGCATGGAGGTGACCCGCACTGGCGAGGTCCTCTCGGTCCCTGTGGGCGAGGGCTACCTCGGCCGCGTCGTCGACCCGCTGGGCACCCCGATCGACGGCCTCGGTGACATCGAGACCGAGGGGCGCCGCGCGCTCGAGCTCCAGGCCGCGGGCGTGATGCAGCGCAAGAGCGTGCACGAGCCGCTGCAGACCGGCATCAAGGCCATCGACGCCATGGTGCCGATCGGCCGTGGCCAGCGCCAGCTGATCATCGGTGACCGTGCGACGGGCAAGACGACCATCGCCATCGACACGATCATCAACCAGAAGCAGAACTGGGAGTCCGGCGACCCGGACAAGCAGGTCCGCTGCATCTACGTCGCCATCGGCCA
>DASSWM010000317.1:0-8474 GCA_035704865.1 Agrococcus sp. | reverse complement strand
GCGCGAGGACGACCCGATCGGATGCCACGCCCTCGGCCGCGAGCAGGTCGAGCACCTCGTGCGCCGCGGTGCCGTGCTCGAGGTGCACCATGATCGCGGCCCCGGTCGCCGCGTGCGCCGCCGCCGCCGCCTCGAGCGTCGCGCGCTCGAACGCCGAGATCGACCAGTAGCCGACGCCGGTCTTGACGAGCCCCGCGCGCACGGGACGCGCCTCGTGCACGGCCGCAGCCGCATCCGCCCCGTCGTGCTCCGGCATGCCCTCGGTGAGGTCGCGCACGAAGAGCGCCGCGCGCGCCTGGGCGGTGAGCGCGCGCAGCGGATGCCCGTCGGGGTAGTGCGCCTCGCGGTGGATGCCGGTGCTCGCCACGACGCGCAGCCCGGTGGTGGCGCTGATGGCCGCGACCGCGGCAGGCCGGCGGCCGAGCCCGATGGGCGTCGCGTCGATCATCGCGGCGAAGCCCGAGTCGCGCAGCCGCGCCGCCTCGGCGGACGAGCGGTCGGCGTCGTCGAGCTCGTCGCCCGGCAGCAGCGGCGAGACTTGGAACAGGTGCTCGTGCCCGTTCAGCGCGCCGAGCGCCGCCGGGTCGATGTCGCCCAGCACCGTGCGGATGACGCGCGTCGCCGCGGTGGCGCTCATGCGCGGAACGGCTCCGCCGCCTCTGCCAGGCGCTCGACGACCTCGGACGCCATGTCGACCTCGAAGACCTCGCCGATCACCTGCGTCCAGCCGTGGATGAAGTAGCGCCAGCCGTCGACGACCGTGAGGCCGCGCTCGGCCTGCTGGGCGCGCGCCTGGTGCAGGAACTCGAGGCTGCCGCGGTAGTTGAACTCCCAGACGACCGCCCGCTCCGGGAAGTGCGTGTCGTCAGGCACGGGCGAGCCCGGCCGGTCCTTGCCGAGGCCGGATGCGTTGACCACGAGGCTGCCTGCGGGGGTCTCGGCGAGCGCGGAGCGGGTGGCGTCGGGGCTCGCCTCGACGAGCGTGAGGAGCGCGGGGTCGGTGCCGCGCGCCGCGTGCACGTGCCCGAGGTGGTCGAGGCGCTCGCGGCTCGTGTCGGTGACCATGATGCGGCGCGGACGGTCGTCGCGCTCGGCGAGCCGCCACGTGAGCGCGAGGCCCGCGCCCCCCGCGCCCAGCACGACCGCGTCGCGCAGCCCGCCGAACGCATCCGCCGGCAGGAACTCGTCGAGCGCGAGCCCGGCCGTGATGGGGTCCTTGGCGTGGCCGAGGAGGCGGCCGCCGCGCTTGGCGATGCTCGAGACCTCGCCGCACGCGCGGGCGAAGTCGTCGAGCTCGTCGAAGAGGTCGTGCGCGGCCTCGTAGAGCGCCATCTTGTGCGTCGTGACGAGCGCGCCGCGGTGCTGCGGATCGTCGCGGATCGCCTCGACGAGCGCGCGGTACTGCGCCGGCGACGAGTCGAGCGGCAGGTCGTGGCCCTCGAGCTCGCGCGTGGGCAGGCCCAGGATCTCGGCCCAGACCGGGAAGATGCGCATGATCGACGACGACCCGGTCGAGACGCCGACGAAGCCCATGCGGCCGCTCACGACTGCCTCGCCGCCTGCAGCGCCGCCGCGTAGTCGCGGGCGCGCGCCTCGATGCGATCCCAGTCGCCCGCCGCGAGCGCGTCGCGCGCGAGCAGGTCGCCGCCGGCGCCGACGGCGATGGCGCCCGCGGCGAGGAACTCGGCGAGGTTCTCGGCGGTCACGCCGCCCGTCGGCATCAGCACGGCATCGGCGAACGGCTCGCGCAGCGCCTTGAGGAAGGCCGGACCGCCGAGCGACGCTGGGAAGACCTTCACGACGTCGACGCCGAGCGCCATCGCGCCCATCACCTCGGTGGGCGTCATCGCGCCCGTCATCGTGACGAGGCGAGTGGCGAGCATCGCGCGCGTGAGCTCGGGCAGCGTGCCGGGCGACACGAGGAACTGCGCGCCGGCGGCGGCCGACTCCTCCGCCTGGGCGGGCGTCGTCACGGTGCCCGCGCCGACGAGCGAGCGGTCGCCGTGGCGGCGGCGCAGCTCGGCGATCACCGCGGGGGCCTCGGGCGTCGAGTAGGTCACCTCGATGCCGGTGACGCCGCCGCGGATGAGCGCGTCGGCCGCCCCGATCGCAGCGTCCGGACCGGGCGCGCGCACGACCGCGAGCACGCCGGTCTCGCGCACGGCGGCGAGGCGGCCCGATCGGGCTGCGGGTTCGGTCGGGGTCGGATGGCTCACGCGTCCTCCAGTCGTCGGCGGGCCGCCGGGTCGGGGCTGTTCACGGGGTTGGGGGCCTCGCGGCCCTCGAGCACGGCGAGCGCGTTGTCGACCGCGATCGCGCCCATGCCGTCGACCGCCTCGACGGTCTGCGCGCCCAGGTGCGGCGTGATGGTCACGCGGTCGGCGATGTCCTCGGCGAGCAGGGCGGATGCGTCGGCCCCGCCGCCTGCGGAGGCCGCGGTGTCGCCCGCGAGGGTGTCGGCGGCATAGGCGGCGACCCTCCGCTCGCGCAGCGCGGCGGCGAGCGCGGCCTCGTCGACGAGGTCGGCGCGCGCGGTGTTCACGAGCACGACGGGGCGCGAGAGCGTCGAGAGCCATGCGGCGTCGACGAGCGTCTGCCCGCCGGGCGCATGCAGCGTGATGAGGTCGCACTCGCGCGCCATCTCGGCGAAGCCGATCGGCTCGGCGCCGGCCTCGCGCAGCTGCGCGTCGGTGAGCATGGGGTCGGCCGCGACGATGCGCGAGCCGAACCCCTGCAGCCGCCGGGCGACGCCGCGGCCGATGCGGCCGAACCCGACGATGCCGACCGTGAGGGCGCCGAGCTGCCGGCCGCGCACGGCCGTCCAGTCCCCGGTGCGCACCCGCCGGTCGCCGTCGACGACCGAGCGCAGCGCCGCGAGCATGAGGGCGACCGCGTGGTCGGCGACCGCATCGGAGTTGGCGCCGGGCGTGTTCGTGACGAGCACGCCGCGCTCGGCGGCCGCCTCGACGTCGACGGCCTCGGTGCCGACGCCGTATCGCGCGACGACGCGCAGCCGCGGCGCCGCGTCGAGGTGCGCCGCCGTGACGGGCCCGGTGCCGGCGACC
This sequence comes from Agrococcus sp., assembly GCA_035704865.1. GTDB lineage: Bacteria > Actinomycetota > Actinomycetes > Actinomycetales > Microbacteriaceae > Agrococcus. The sequence continues at coordinate 5,409 of DASSWM010000317.1, read as the reverse complement.
CAGGCGTCGGCGACCGCGAGGGAGTCGCGCAGCGCGTCGAGGTCGTGGTCGCTCGGACCGCGCAGCACCGTGTGGCCGGCGCGCTCGAGGTCGCCGACGAGGTCGATGCCGCCGCCGCCGAACGAGCGGCTCGTCGCCAGGATCGTCGCCATCAGTGCCCGTCCTCCATCAGTGCCTGTCCTCCATCAGTGCCTGTCCTCCATCAGTGCCGCTCCCATCAGTGCCGCTCGAACCACGGCTCGAGGGCCGCGTAGGCCTCGTCGAAGCGGCGCAGGCGATGCCGGTACTCCTCGTGGCGTCCGGCGTCGGGCGCGAACTCGGCGGTCACCTCCGACAGATCGTGGGCGGCGGCGAAGGAGTCGACGAGCCCCAGGCCCACCGCGCCCACCACGGCCGCGCCGAGGCTGTTGGCCTCCTCGACGACCGACCGGCGGCGCACGGGCACGCCCCACACATCCGCCATGATCTGCAGCCAGGCATCGCTCGCCGCCCCGCCGCCGACGGCGTCGATGCGGTCGATCGCCGTGCCGGACTCGCGGAACGCGTCGATGCAGACGGCCAGGTTGAAGGCGACGCCCTCGAGCACCGCGCGCACCATGTGGGCGCGCCCGTGGTGCCGGCCGATGCCGACGAAGGCACCGCGCGCGTCGGGGTTCCAGCGGGGCGCGCGCTCGCCGAGCAGGTAGGGCAGGAAGTAGAGCCCGCCGGTGGCCGCGTCGCCCGTGTCGGCGTCGGCGACGAGCCGCGCGAGCGACTGCCCGTCGGGGTCCGGCGAGAGCAGCTCGTTGATCCAGCTCACCGATGCGCCGGCGGCCTGCATCGTCGCGGTCGGCACGTAGAGACCGGGCACGACGTGGTCGAAGGTGAAGGTGCGCATGCTCGGATCGAGCACGGGCGCCTCGGCCGCGAACGAGATCCACGACGACGTGCCCATGCACACGTAGGCGCCGTCCTCGGGCGCGACGATGCCCGCGCCCACGGCCGCGATGGGACCGTCGCCGCCGCCCATGACCACCCGGGTGCCCTTGGGCAGCCCGGTGGCGGCAGCCGCATCCGCCGTCAGCGTGCCGACGACCTCGGTCGACGCGACGATGTCGGGGAAGATCGAGATGTCGAGCCCCGCCGCGTCGATGACGGCCTGCGACCACGTGCCGGCGCGCTGGTCGAAGGCGTTGGTGGCGGATGCGTCGCTCGGCTCGGTCGCGAGGCGTCCCGTGAGGCGGTGCACGACGAAGTCCTTCGCGACGCAGAACCAGCGCACGCGGTCGAAGACCGCCGGCTCATTGTCGCGCACCCACATGACCTTGGTGATCGAGTACGTGGGGTTGAGCCGATGGCCCAGCAGCGCGTAGGCCTCCTCCTCGCCGAGCCGCTCGACGAGCTGCTCGGTCTGGCGCTGCGCTCGCGTGTCGGCCCAGATGATCGCGTCGCGCACGGGCTCGTAATGCTCGTCGAGCAGCACGGCGCCCATCATCTGCCCGCTGATGACGAGCCCCGTGACGGTCGAGGCGTCGGTGCCCGTCTGTGCGAGCAGGGTGCGCGTCGCCTCGACGACCGCGCGCTCCCAGTCGCGGGGGTCCTGCTCGGCGACGCCGCCGTCGGCGAAGCGTGCGGGATAGCCGACCGTCACGGCCGCGCGCAGCCGGCCGTCGTCCTCGTGGAGGCTCGCCTTGTTCCCGGTCGTGCCGAGGTCGTGCGCGATGAGCATGATCAGCCGGCGTAGGCGCGGCGCTCGACGGCGCCGCCGTCGCGGTAGACGCGGTTGCCCATGCCGTGCTCGAGCACCCAGCCGTAGTCGTGGCCCGCGCCGCCCGGGTAGACCGCGAGGAAGGAGTACGGCTCGTCGCCGACGTTGACGGAGCGGTGCGCCCAGCCCGGCGGGATGTAGCCGATCGTGCCCGGCTTCATGTCGAGCCACTCGGTGCGCTCGCCGTCGAACATCAGCAGACCGCCCGTGCCGTGCAGCGCCAGGTAGATCTCGCCCTGGTGGTTGGGGTGCTGGTGGCCCTTCGTCATCCAGCACTCGCCCGCGGTCGTGCCGGGCTCGATCGTGGTGATCGACTGCGGCAGCTCGCGGTCGGCCTCGGGGACGGGGGAGGACTGCACGCGGTAGACGACCGGGTCGCCGTCGGCGACGGCCGCCTGCCAGGCGTCGTGGTCGGCGAAGAGCCCCTCGAGGTCGCTCATGCGGCGCTCGAGCGTGGGTCCCTCGGGCGTGAGCGTCGCGGCATCGGCGTCGAACCGGATCGCGAACGGGGCGATGGGGGGCGTGGCGAACTCGGGCACGGGTCTCCTCGGTCGGTGGGCGCGCTGCACCGCGCGCACTGCGACCTTACCTGTAATGACAGGTTGGCGCCAGGTCAGCTGGTGCGGAAGAGCGGGCCGTGCGGGTCGCTCGCGGTGAGGTGGAACTCGAACCTGGTTCGGTCGCCGCGGTGCAGCGCTTGGAAGTGCTCGATGGGCCGATCGGCGGCGTCGACCATGGTGCTGCGCAGCAGCAGCACCGGCTTGCCCGGACCGATGCTGAGCAGCTGGCCCTCCCGCGCATCCGTCACGGAGGCCTCGACCGAGCGCACGCCCTTCGCGGCGCGGATGCCGTGGGTGGCGAGCAGCGCGTAGAGCGAGCGCTCGGCGAGGTCGGCCCCGAAGATGTGCGCCCCGATCGGCTCGGGCATCCAGGTGGTCGAGAGCGACCAGGGCTCGCCGTCGACGAACCGCAGGCGCTCGAGCGCGACGACGGTCGTGCCGGGTGCGCACTGCAGCTGCTCTGCGATCAGCTCGCTCGCGGGCTCGCGCTCGAGCCGCAGCACGTCGGAGTGCACGTGGCCGCCGCGCGCGGCGACCTCTTCGAAGAGCCCCGCGAGCCCGCTCGCGAGCGTCTCGACGGTCTTCTGCGGCGCGACGAACGTGCCCTTGCCCTTCACGCGCGTGATGACGCCGTCGTGCTCGAGCTGGCCGAGCGCCTGGCGCACGACCGTGCGCGAGACGCTGTAGAGCTCGCACATGCGCAGCTCGCCCGGCAGCAGGTCGCCCGGCTGCAGGCCCTCGTCCTCGATGGTCTCGAGGATCTGCCGGCGCAGCTGGTCGTACATCGGCGCCGCCGAGAGCCGGTCGATGCGGACCGACGGCAGCGTGGCGGTCGCGCGGCTGCGGCGCGGCGCGGCGGTCGACATCGTCAGTAGTCGACGCCGGCGATGAGCGCGACGTTGGCGTAGGGCGTGTACTCGCCGCTGCGCACGAAGGCGCGGGCGCTGCGCGAGCGGGCCTTGTAGTCGACGTGCGGGATGAGCTCGACCTCGATGCCGAGCGGCTCGAGCCGCTCGCGCACCGCCGCGAGCATGTGGGGGCTCGCCTCCGCGACCTCCGCCGGCATGACGGCGGCCTCGATGACGATCTCGGCGAGGATCGTGTCGAGCACGTCGAGGAATGCCGGCTCGCCCTTGCGGTAGGCGAGGTCGACGCGCTCGGCGCCCACGGGGATGGGCAGCCCCGCGTCGGTGACGAAGAGCTCGTCGTAGTGACCGATCTCCGAGATGATGCGGCTCAGCTGCGGATGGATGGTCGTGGCGCTCCTGCGCATCAGGCGTCCTCTCCTGCGCTCGTCCCGGCCGGCTGCCGCTGCTGGGCCAGCAGCGCGTCCACCTCGTCGGCGGTGGGCAGGCTCGGGGAGGCTCCGCGCTTGGTGACGGCCAGCGCGCCGGCGGCGCCCGCGCGGCGGATGGCCTCGTCGCGCGGCAGCCCCGCGGCGAGGGCCGCGGCCAGGAACCCCGCGAAGGCGTCGCCGGCGGCGGTCGTGTCGACGACCTCGACCGGGATGGGCGCGTGGTCGGTGACGGCGTCGGCGGTCACGAGCACGCTGCCCGCGCTCGCCATCGTGATGAGCGCCGCGCCCACGCCACGGTCGACGAACCAGCGGCCCGCCTTCACGGCGGCGTCGCGGGAGTCGACCTCGATGCCGGTGAGCAGCGTCGCCTCCGTCTCGTTCGGGCTGACGATGTCGATGAGCGGCCAGATCTCGTCATCGAGCTCGTGCGCGGGCGCCGGGTCGAGCAGCACGGTGATGCCGGCGGCGTGCGCGCGGCGGATCGCGTGCATCGTGAGTCGGAAGGGGATCTCGAGCTGCGTCAGCATCACCCGGGTGCGCGATCCGAGCGCCGCGAAGGCCTCGTCGATCTGCGCCTCGTCGAGCGAGGCGTTCGCGAGCGGCACCATGACGATGTCGTTCTCGCCGCTCGCGTCGACGCGGATGTGCGCGATGCCGGTCTGGCCGGGCACGGTGCGGATGTGGCTGACGTCGACGCCCGCGTCCTTGAGCCCGTGGTACACGAGGTCGCGGAAGAGGTCGTCGCCGACGCACCCGACCATGCGCGCCGGTGCTCCCGCGCGACCCGCCGCGACGGCCTGGTTGGCGCCCTTGCCGCCCAACACGAGGGTGAAGGCATCGCCGAGGAAGGTCTCGCCGGGCTTCGGCAGCCGGCTTGAGAAGGTCGTCACGTCGGCGGTGATCGAGCCCACCACCAGCACGCCGGCGCTGTCGTCGGCTGCCAGATCCTGCACGTCGGTCACGACTCCTCCGTCTCCGGCGCGGTCCTCGTTGACGTCCGCACGCGCCTGTCATTACATTAGCGGCGTCCCCTGATGCTTCCGGGGCACGCTCATGCCTTCGTCTGGAGCCTCCTTGTCCGCACCGCGCCTCTACGTCGACTCCGCCGATCTCGACCGGGTCACGCCGCTGCTCGAGCGGTCGCTCGTGCACGGTGTCACGACCAACCCGACGATCCTCGAGCGGGCCGGGCGCACCGTGGCCGAGATCCCCGCGCTCTATGGCCGCTGGGCCGCCGAGGGCGCGCGCGAGATCTTCTTCCAGGCCTGGGGTGGCGATGCCGAGTCGCTGGAGGCGCGTGCGCGCGAGATCCTCGATCTGGGCGAGCTCGCCGTCGTGAAGATCCCCGCGACGCGCGACGGCTTCGGCGTCGCGGCACGGCTCGCCCGTGAGGGCGCACCCGTGCTGCTGACGGCCGTCTTCACGCCCGCGCAGGCGCTCGCGGCCGCGTCGTGCGGCATCCGCTACATCGCGGCGTACCTGGGGCGGATGCGTGACGCCGGGTTCGACGCGGTCACCGAGATCGCGCGCATGCAGGCGGCGTGTGGGGACTCCGGCACCGAGGTCCTCGCGGCGAGCCTGCGCACGCCCGACGACATCGTCGTGCTGGCCGAGGCGGGCGTGCCCACCTTCACGGCCGCGCCGGACGTGCTCGACGCGCTCCTGGCGCACCCGGCCACCGACGCCGCGACCGAGGTCTTCGAGGCGTCGACCGCACTGCGCTGAGGCGCGAGGGTCGAGCCCTCAGGTCGGGTCGCGCCGCCGCGGCACTGCCAGTCGAGCGGTCCGCGTCGGTCCGCGCGCAG
>DASSWM010000316.1:0-2373 GCA_035704865.1 Agrococcus sp. | reverse complement strand
CTCGCCGTGACGGCGTCGACCGTGCTCGCCGCAGCCTCGGTGGCCGTCGCCGGCCCGCTCGCCTTCGTCGCCTTCGTGGCGGGGCCGATCGCCCGACGCCTGCGCGGCGGAGGACCCGCCGTGCTCACCGCCGCCCTCGTGGGTGCGGTGCTCGTGCTCGCCAGCGACCTCGTCGCCCAGAACCTCATCCCCGGATCCCTGCAGCCGCCCGCCGGCCTCGTCACCGGCGCCGTCGGCGCCCCGCTGCTCGTCTGGCTGCTGATCCGCGCCGCCCGTCAGGAAGGACGCGCATGACCGCGACCGCACCCGCCCCCGTCTCGCCCGCCGCCGCCTCCGTCCCGGCCACGCCCGCCCTGCGCGCCGAAAACCTCACCCTCGGCTACACGAAAGACCGCCCGGTCGTCCACGGCGTCGACCTGGCCGTGCGCCCCGGCGCCCTCACCGTGCTCGTCGGCGCGAACGCGAGCGGCAAGTCGACCCTGCTGCGCGGCCTCGCCCGCCTGCTGCCCGCGCACAGCGGCGGCGTCACGCTCGACGGCGAGCCGATTGAGCGCATCCCTGCCCGCCAGCTCGCGCGCACCATCGGCGTGCTGCCGCAGAACCCGATCGCCCCCGAGGGCATCACGGCCGGCGAACTCGTCGCCCGCGGCCGCTACCCGCACCAGCCGATCTTCCGCGGCCGCTCGAGCGACGACGACGCGGTCGTGGCGGCGTCCCTCGCCGCGACCGACGCCGCATCGCTCACCGAGCGCCGCATGGACGAGCTGAGCGGCGGGCAGCGACAGCGCGTGTGGATCGCGATGGCGCTGGCACAGCAGCCGCGCATCCTGTTGCTGGACGAGCCGACAAGCGCACTCGACGTCGCTCACCAGGTCGAGGTGCTCGACGTGTTGCGCGCCGAGGTCGACCGCGGCACGACCGTCGTCGTCGTGCTGCACGACCTCACGCTCGCGGCACGCTACGCCGACGAGCTCGTCGTGCTGTGCGACGGCCGCATCGTCGCGCAGGGCGAGGCGGGCGAGGTGCTCACCGAGGCCACCGTGAAGGATGCGTTCGGCATCGACGCGCGCATTCTGACCGACCCCGACACCGGTCGCCCGGTTGTGCTGCCGCGGGCGGGGTCGTCCGCGAGCGCCGCCGCGGCTGCGCGCACGGTTCCTGCGCCGGCCACATCCCCGGTTGTCTCTCAGGCAGCAGTTTAGTAAGGTTAGGCTTACCTAATCCATTCTGCCGCGTCGTTGCGGCCCCTCCTCGAGGAGCTTCTTTCCCATGCCCGCTGCGCCCCGCGCCCACTCCGCGCGCACCGTGACTGCCCGTGCACTGCCCGCCCTCGCCCTCGCCGCCGCGAGCGCCCTCGTTCTCGCGGGATGCGCATCCGGCACCCCCGCCGACGAGGCTGACACCGGCTCGGCTCCCGCGGCCGACTCCACGGCCTTCCCGGTCACGATCGAGCACGCCTTCGGCGAGACCGAGATCGCCGAGGCGCCCGAGCGGATTGTGACCTGGGGCTGGGGCTCCACCGACGCGGCCATCGCGCTCGGCGTCGTGCCCGTGGCGATGCCCTTCCAGGCGTACGGCGGCGACGAGAACGGGGTGCTTCCCTGGATCGCCGAGGCCCTCGACGAGGCCGGCGCCGAGACCCCGACCGTGCTGCCCGACACCGGTGAAGACGTGCCCTTCGAAGACATCGCCGCGGCCGACCCTGACGTGATTCTCGCCCACTACTCAGGGCTAACGGAAGAGCAGTACGAGACGCTCAGCGCGATCGCCCCCGTCGTCGCCTACGAAGACCAGCCGTGGTCGACCCCGTGGCGCGACGTCATCTCGATCACCGGTGAGGCGCTCGGCCTCACCGACGAGGCCGACGCGGTGCTCGACGGCATCGACGCCGAGATCGCCGCGGCCGCCGAGGCGAACCCCGAGTTCCAGGGCGTGAGCCTCGCCACCGCCTGGGACACGGCCGGCACCTTCTACGTCTACGCCGACGAAGACCCGCGCGTTGAGTTCATGCTCGACCTCGGCTTCGTGAACGCCCCCGCCGTGGACGAGCTCGACACCGACGAGTCGCCGTTCTTCTTCACCCTGTCGTACGAGCGCACGAGCGAGCTGGCGAGCGACGTGGTCGTCGTCTACGGCTCGACGGCCGAGGAGGCGCAGGCCCTGCTCGACGCGCCCTATGGGCAGGCGATCCCGGCCGTCGCCGACGGCGCCGTCGCGCAGCTGGTCGGCACCGAGTTCATCGCCTCGGTCTCGCCGCCCACCGCGCTGTCGCTGCCGTGGGGCCTCGACGAGGTCGTCGCCCAGCTCGCCGCCGCCGTCGCCGAGATCGGCTGATGCGCGCCATGATTCGTCGCGCCGCTCTCGCCGGCGTTG
>DASSWM010000315.1:0-3678 GCA_035704865.1 Agrococcus sp. | reverse complement strand
GCAGCGCCACCTGCGGCGCGGTGCCGCCGCCGATCCACGTCACCTCGGCGCAGTGCGGCCAGCGCTCCTGCAGGCGCCGCATCGCGTCCATCGGCCGTAGCCGGTCGGTCAGCCGCACGCGCACCCAGTCGCCCTCGGTGCCCGCGTGCTCCGGCGCCGCCAGCAGGTGCTCGAGCTCGCCCTCCACGGTCGTGAGCGCCCTCGGCACCGGCAGCCCGACCCACTCGACCGACGCCAGCCCATCCGCCCCCAGCTCGACGAGCCAGCCGCCGCGCTCGGGCGAGCGCTCGCGGAACGAGTAGTGCAGCGGCGCACCCGAGTAGCGCACGGCGGGCGCGAGCTCCTGGCGCGAGTGGAGGTGCCCGAGCGCGACGTAGTCGACGCCCTCGAAGGCCGAGACCGGCACGACGTCGAGCCCGCCCGCCGTGATGTCGCGCGGCGCGTCGTCGAGCTCGTCAGCATCCTGCGCGCCGATCGCGGCCGCGAAGCAGTGCGCGAGCACGACCGAGCGGCCCGCGTGCGACGCGAGCGACGCGCGCACCGCATCCATCGCCCATCGCATCGCGTCGGCCTGGCTGCCGATGCCCGCCTCGGGCAGGGCGGCGCGCAGCGCGACGGGCTCGAGGTAGGGGACGGCGTGCAGCTGCACGGGCCCGTGCTCGTCGGCGAGCTCGATGCGCCACGACTCCGAGTCGAGCGCGGCGGTGCTCAGGTGCAGCCCGCCCGCGCGCGCGAAGCCCGCGTTGGCGCCCAGCCGCGCCGCCGAGTCGTGGTTGCCGCTCGAGAGCACGATCTCAGCGCCCGCCTCGCGGATCGCGGCGAGCGCGCCCGTGAGCGCCTCGACGTGCTTGCCCGCCGGCATCGCAGAGTCGTACACGTCGCCCGCGACCAGCACGACGTCGATGCGCTGCTCGCGAACGATCGCGGGGATCGCCCCGAGCACGCCCACGAGCGCGTCGACCGTGTCGGCGCCGTGGAACGTGCGCCCCACGTGCCAGTCGGAGGTGTGCAGCAGCCGCATGCCTCCACGCTAGACGCGCGCACCCACGGTCGGGCGCCGCCGCCCGCGCCGATAGAGTTGCCGGAGCCCCTTGCCCGCGCGCTCGAGAGGGACTGCACCGCGTGCTGCTCACCGTGACGACCCTCGCCGTCCTCGGCGTCGTCGCCAGCGCGCTCAGCGCCCGCTGCGGGCGGTTCGTCTTCCTGCTGCCCGCCGCGGCGAGCCTCGTCGCGGCCGTCTGGTTCGCCATGCAGGCGCCCGTCGTCGCCGCGGGCGAGATCCTGCAGGAGCGCATCGAGTGGATGCCTGCGCTCGACATCGCGATCGACCTGCGCCTGGGGGCGCTGCAGTGGCTGCTGGCCATGGTCGTGCTCGGCGTCGGCGGCCTCATCTTCGTCTACTGCGCGTGGTACTTCGACTCGGCGACGCTCGCCTCGCGCACCGTCGGGCTGCTGACGGGCTTCGCGGCGTCGATGCTGCTGCTCGTGCTCTCGGACGACCTCATCGTGCTCATGGTCGGGTGGGAGCTGACGACGATCTTCAGCTACCTGCTCGTCGGCCTCAACCACCGCTCCGCGAGCAACCGCCGCGCCGCGCAGACGGCGCTCATCGTCACGACCATCGGCGGGCTGACGATGCTGCTGGGCGTGCTGCTGCTCGAGTCGCAGACCGGCACGTTCTCGCTCGCGGCCTCGGTCGCGGAGCCGCCCGAGACGGGCGCGGCCGGCTGGGCTGCGGCGCTCATGGTGGTGGGCGCGCTGTCGAAGTCGGCGATCGTGCCGTTCCAGTACTGGCTGCCGGGCGCGATGGCGGCGCCGACGCCCGTCTCGGCGTTCCTGCACGCCGCGGCGATGGTCAAGGCCGGCATCTTCCTCATCGCCGCGCTCAGCCCCGCGTTCGTCGAGCTGCCGTGGTGGCGGTGGGGGCTCGTGAGCCTCGGCATCGCGACGATGCTGCTCGGCGCCGTGCGCGCGATGCGCCAGCTCGACATCAAGGTGCTGCTGGCGCACGGCACGGTGAGCCAGCTCGGCCTGCTCGTGACGGTGCTCGGCATCGGCACGCACGCGTCGATGCAGGCGGGCCTGACGCTGCTGGCGGCGCACGCGGTGTTCAAGGCCGCGCTGTTCATGGTCGTGGGCGTCGTCGACCGATCGACCGGCACGCGCGACCTGCGCGAGCTCGGCGGACTGGCACGACGGATGCCGTGGGTCACGGGGGCCGCGGTGCTCGCGGCCGCGTCGATGGCCGGCATCCCGCCCATGCTCGGCTACCTCGGCAAGGAGGCGGCGCTCGACGCGGCGCTGAGCGACGCCGGCGGCGCGCTCGTGACGCTCGGCTGGGTGGCGTTCGTCGGCATCGCGGTCGGTGCCGCCCTCACGGTCGCCTACTCGCTGCGGCTCGTGCTCGGCACGTTCTTCGGATCGATCGTGACCGAGCCGAAGCGCCGCTCGCCGTGGCTCGTCGTGGCGCCCGTCGCGCTCGCGCTGCTCGGCGTCGTCGCGGGCTTCGGCGGCGAGACGATCTCGCACCTGCTCGAGCCGCAGGTCGAGGCGGTGCCGGCGGGCGAGGACGCCCCGCACCTCGCGCTCTGGCACGGCCTCACGCCCGCGCTCGTCGCCTCCGTCCTCGCGTGGGTGGTCGGCGCGCTGCTGCACCGGTCGTTCGGCGCGCGCCGGCGTGCCCCGCACGGGCAGGACGCGCTCGAGCGCGCCTATCACGCGGGCATGCGCGGCCTCGACCGTCTCGCTGTCGAGGTGACCGGACGCATCCAGACCGGTTCGCTCCCCATGCACCTCACGACCATCCTGCTCGTGGTGGTGGCGTTCCCGGGCGTCGCGCTGCTGATGGCGGGCACGCTCACGAGCGATCTGCGGCTGTACGACTCGGCGGGGCAGATCGCGACCGCGATCATCGTGAGCATCGCCGCCGTCTACACGACCACGACGCGCGGCCGGCTGAAGGCGTTCATGCTGCTGTCGGTGTCCGGCTACGGCGTCGCGCTGCTGTTCCTGCTGCACGGCGCGCCCGACCTCGCGCTCACGCAGGCGCTCACCGAGACCGTCTTCCTCGTCATCCTCGTGCTCGTGCTGCGGCGGCTGCCGAAGTACTTCACGAACCGGCCGCTGCGCACCGCGCGCTACCTGCGCGCGCTGCTGGGCATCGCGGTCGGCACGTTCGCGGCGCTCGCGGCGCTCGCGGGCGCGCAGGCGCGCTCGGCGGAGCCGATCTCCGACGGCTTCTACGAGTGGGCGTACGAGTTCGGCCACGGCGAGAACATCGTCAACGTCACGCTCGTCGACATCCGCGCATGGGACACGCTGGGGGAGGTGTCGGTCGTGCTCGCCGCCGCGACCGGCGTCGCGAGCCTCATCTTCGTGCGCCGTCCGGTGGCGCCCGCCGGCCTGCTGCGCTCGAGCGGCTCGAGCACCGGCAGGCGCACGTGGCTGCGCGGCGCGTTCTCCGACGAGCAGCGCGCCTCGCCCGTGCTGGAGATGATGACGCGGCTGCTGTTCCCGGTGATGATGACCGTCTCGGTCTTCCTGCTCGCGGTGGGCCACAACGAGCCCGGCGGCGGCTTCGCCGGCGGCCTGGTCGCGGGCATCGCGCTCGCGGTGCGCTACCTCGCCGGCGGCGCGGAGGAGCTGCGCGAGGCCGTGCCGTTTGACGCCGGCAAGCTG
>DASSWM010000314.1:0-3949 GCA_035704865.1 Agrococcus sp. | reverse complement strand
TCTCGCCCTCGAGCAGCACGGCGGTGCTGCCGCCGGCGGCCTGGAAGACGCCCGCGCTGTGCGGGCCTGCCGCGTCGATGTACCAGGCCTGGTAGGCGTGGCCGTGCGGGGCCGGGCCGAGCCCCTCGAAGAGGATGACCGACTGGCCCTGCTCTGCCGACCACACGACCGTGGCGGTCGCGCCGCCCTCGAGCTCGACCTCGCTGTGCTGCGCGTCGTCGGCGGCGACGATGGCGCCGAGCGCCTCCTGCTGCGACGGGCCGCCCAGCTGCGTGCCGATCGCGACGCCGCCCACGAGCAGCGCCGCGCCTGCCGCGACCGCGCCGACCATCTGCAGCGGGCGCCAGCGGGCGCGCGCACGGCGCTCGGCCGGTCCCGGCCCTGCCGCCCGGTGCCGGGGTCCCGGCTGCTCCGGTCCGCGCGCGGCGTCCGTCTCGCTCTGCGAGCGGCGGGCGGATGCGTCTGCCGCGCCTGCCGTCGTGGGTGCGGATCCGGTCGGCGCGGGGCTCGACGCGGTGGCGGGCAGCTGCGGCTCGGCGCTGATCGCGTCGAGCACGCTCGCGCGCAGGCTCGGCGGGGGAGCGACGGCGTCGTCGGCGAGCAGCGCCGCGGTGTCGGCGAGCGCCGCCGCCTCCGCGCGCGCCTCGGGCGACGCCTCGGCCTCGAACAGCGCCCGCTCCGCAGGCGTGAGCGCGTCGAGCGCGTATGCCGCGGCGAGGTCGTCGATCGACCGCTGGTCCTCGTGCATGCCCTCACCCCCGCTCATGTCGTCACTCCTAGGATCTCGCGCAGCCGGCGCATGCCGTCCCGCAGCCGTGTCTTCACGGTGCCGAGCGGTGCGCCCAGCCGTTCGGCGATCTCCGTCTGGGTCAGCCCGCCGAAGTAGGCCAGCTCGATCGCCTCCCGATGCGCGTCGCTGAGCTCGGCGAGCGCGCGCCGGGCTCTCGCCGACTCGAGCGAGACCTCGGCCTGCTCGGCCACGAGATCGACGGGCACCGCGGTGTCGCGCACGCCGATGCGGGCGTCGCGGTCGCGCTGCGCCTGCGAGGCGCGCACCCGGTCGACGGCGCGGGCGTGCGCGATCTGCAGCAGCCAGCTGATGGCGGCGCCGCGCGTCGCGTCGAAGCGCTTGGCGTTCCGCCACGCCTCGAGGAAGACCTCCTGCGCGACCTCCTCGGCCTGCGATCGGTCGACGAGGATGCGCAGCACGAGGCCGAACACGCGGGGCGCGGTCGCGTCGTAGAGCTCGGCGAACGCGCGCTGATCGCCCTCGGCGGCGCGCGTCAGGCACCGTTCGACGTCGATCTCCACGTGCCCGAGTATCGCAGGCCGGGGAGCGCGCGCCGTCGCGACAGGCCGCGCGGCTCGCGCGGGTGCCGCCGGCCGCACCGCGCGCACCGGCGCGACGGGCCGCGAGACGCGGGCCGGAGCGACGAGAGCGAGGGCGGTCATGCCGGTGGTTCGTCGCCGCAGCGCGGACGGATTGCGGCGCTGCGCATCGCGGCCGGATTGCGGCGCTCCGCATCGCGGCCGGTAGACTCGTGCGACGGTCCGCCCTCCGCGGCGGATCTGGCGCGCCATCGCGCTGCAGGCCGGCTCGGCCGGCACATCCACGAACCCCTCAGGAGACCACCTCGTGAAGACCACGGTCGAGAAGATCGAGAACACGCGCGCCAAGCTCACCATCGCGGTCGAGCCCGAGGAGCTGCGCCCCGCGATCGACCAGGCGTACAAGACCGTCGCCGAGCAGATCAGCGTGCCCGGCTTCCGCAAGGGCAAGGTGCCCGCGGCGATCATCGACCAGCGCATCGGCCGCGAGGAGATCCTCAACCAGGCCGTCTCCGAGTCGATCGACGAGTTCTACCGCCAGGGCGTCGCCGAGGCCGGCGTGCGCCCGCTCGGCCGCCCCGCGGCCGACGTCACGGCATGGCCCGAGGTGAAGGACTTCTCGGGCGAGCTCGTGCTCGAGATCGAGGTGGACGTCCGCCCCGACTTCGACCTCCCCGAGGTCGAGGGCCGCACCGTGACCGTCGACGCGATCGAGGTCGGCGACGACGCCGTGCAGGCAGAGCTCGACGAGCTGCGCACCCGCTTCGGCACGCTCGTCACGGTCGAGCGCCCGGCGGGCAAGGGCGACTTCGTGCAGCTCGACCTCACCGCGACGATCGACGGCGAGGTCGTCGACTCCGCCAGCGGCATCTCCTACGAGGTCGGCTCTGGCGAGCTCATCGACGGCGTCGACGAGGCCGTCGAGTCGCTCACCGCCGGTGAGGAGACCACGTTCACCTCGACGCTCGTCGGCGGCGACCACGCCGGCAAGGACGCTGAGGTCAGCGTCACGGTGCAGGCCGTCAAGGAGCGCGAGCTGCCTGAGGCCGACGACGACTTCGCCCAGATGGCGAGCCAGTTCGACACGATCGACGAGCTGAAGGCCGACCTCGCCGAGCAGGCGGGCCGCTCGAGCCGCATGGGCCAGGCCGAGCAGGCGCGCCAGCGGCTGCAGGACGAGCTCATCGACGCCGTCGAGATCGAGGTCCCGTCGCAGGTCGTCGAGGACGAGGTCGTGCGCCACCTCGAGGCCGAGAACCGCGCCGAGGACGCCGAGCACGGCGAAGAGGTGCGCCAGGAGACCCGCAAGCTGCTGAAGCAGCAGATGCTCTTCGACCGCTTCGCGGAGGAGGAGAACCTGCAGGTGACGCAGGAGGAGCTCACGCAGATCATCGTGCAGCAGGCCGCGCAGTACGGCATGTCGCCGCAGGACCTCGTGCAGGCGCTCGAGTCCAACGGCCAGCTGCCCGTGCTGCTGGGCGACATCCTGCGCGGCAAGACGCTCTCGACGCTGCTCGGCCGCGTCACGGTCGTCGACGACAAGGGCGAGACGGTCGACCTGTCGGACTTCCTGCCGCCGGCGAAGTCGGACGAGGTCGGCGAGGACGACGTCGAGGCCGCCATCCGCGACACCGAGGCGAAGCTCGCGGCGCAGCACGCCGAGGACTGATCCGCATGCGAGGGGCCGGGCGCGAGCCCGGCCCTTTCGCATGCCTCCGCCTGCGGCGAACACGGCCCGGAAGGGGCCATCCGCTCGCCTAGGGTTGAGACCAATCGACAGAAGGAGTCACCCGTGGCTGAACCCGTCTTCGCGCCGTCGGTCTTCGACCGTCTGCTGCGCGATCGCATCATCTGGCTCGGCGAGGAGGTGCGCGACGAGAACGCGAACGAGATCTGCGCGAAGATCCTGCTGCTCGCCGCTGAGGACCCGAACAAGGACATCTACCTCTACATCAACTCGCCCGGCGGCTCGATCACGGCCGGCATGGCGATCTACGACACGATGCAGTTCGTGCCCAACGACATCGTCACCGTCGGCATCGGCATGGCGGCCTCGATGGGCCAGCTGCTGCTGACCGCCGGCACGGCGGGCAAGCGCTACATCACGCCCAACGCGCGTGTGCTGCTGCACCAGCCGCACGGCGGCTTCGGCGGCACCTCGAGCGACATCCAGACGCAGGCGCAGCTCATCCTCGACATGAAGAAGCGCCTCGCCGAGATCACGGCGGAGCGCACGGGCAAGTCGGTCGAGCAGATCAACGCCGACGGCGATCGCGACCGCTGGTTCTCGGCGCAGCAGGCGCTCGAGTACGGCTTCGTCGACCACGTGCGCGAGTCGGCCACCGACGTCACCGGCGGCGGCGGCACCGATCAGGAGGGCGTCACGACGACGGATGCGGCGGACGACCTGACGACGGATGCGTCGGCTGACCAGGAGGGTGGCAACTGATGGAGACTCCCACGTTCCAGGCTGCGGGCGGCGCCCTGCAGATGCCCGGCTCGCGCTACATCCTGCCGAGCTTCGAGGAGCGCACGGCCTACGGCTTCAAGCGGCAGGACCCGTACGCGAAGCTCTTCGAGGACCGCATCATCTTCCTCGGCGTGCAGGTCGACGACGCAT
>DASSWM010000313.1:0-15159 GCA_035704865.1 Agrococcus sp. | reverse complement strand
GGGCTCGTGCTCGCGGCGCTCTCGGCCAGGCGCGTGCTCGCTGTGCTGCGGCAGCGCGCGCACCTCGGCTGGGTGCTCGCCGGCGCGGTCGGCGTCGTGCTTTACCCGGCCGCCTACTACCCGTCGATGGCGCTCGCGGGGGTCGCGGTCGGCAACGTCGTCGCGCTGGGATCCGGCCCGATCTTCGCGGCCCTGCTGGAGTGGGCCGTCGACCGGCGCAGGCCCGACGCCCGGTGGGCGATCGCGACGGGCGTCGCGGTCGTCGGCATCGTGCTGCTCACGCTCGGCGGCGGCCACGGCCCGTCGAGCGGTGCGGATGCGTCGCTCGCGCCCGCGGGCATCGTGCTCGCGCTCGTGGCCGGGTTCGGCTACGCGCTGTACGCCTTCGCCGGCGCACGCCTCATCGGCCGCGGCGCCTCGTCGACCGGCGCGATGGGCGCGCTGTTCCTCGTCGGCGGCGTCGCCTGCCTCGGCTGGCTCGCCGCCGTGGGGCTCGGCCCGCTCGTCTCCCCCGCGGGCATCCTCACGATCGGCTATCTCGGGCTCATCCCGATGGCGCTCGCGTACCTGCTGTTCGGCTACGGCCTGCGCGTGCTGCCATCGTCGGCGGCGACGACGATCGCGCTCGCCGAGCCCGTCGTCGCGACGCTGCTCGCGGTGCTCGTGGTCGGCGAGCGCCCCGGCCCGATCGGCTGGCTGGGCCTCGCGGTCGTGGCGGTCGGCATCGCGCTGCTCACCGCACCGCGCCCCTTGACGCGGCGGATGCGCGGAGTAGCGTCGAGGACCACCGACGGCCGCTGATGCGGCGGGGCGCCGCCTCGACCCGTGCGGCCGTCCTGCGAGGGAGGACGCGCATGCCTGATCCGCACATCAAGGACGAGGAGCTCTACGAGAAGCTCCGCGACGAGGGCAACTCGAAGGAGAAGGCCGCTCGCATCGCCAACGCGGCCGCGCGCGACGGCCGCGACGAGGTCGGTGAGCGCGGCGGCGAGGCGGAGGACTACGAGGAGCGCACGGTCGACGAGCTGCAGGATCGCGCGAAGGAGCTCGGCATCGAGGGCTACTCCGACCTCAAGAAGTCGGAGCTGATCGACCGGCTGCGCAACCACTGACGCCCGCAGCCGTGGCAGGATGCGGCTGTGGACCAGGTGCGCGGGCGCGACGAGACGCGCGAGGAGCGGGCGGACAGGAACTTCGCCGACATCCTGCAGGAGCTGCGCGTCGTCCTGACCGGCACGCAGCTCATCTCGGGCTTCCTGCTCGCCGTCGCCTTCCAGTCCGGCTTCGAGGATCTCGAGCCCGACGAGATCGTCCACTACCTCGTGCTCGTGGGCGTCGCGGCGCTCGCGACGCTGCTGGGCATGACGCCGGTGGTCGTGCATCGCCTGCACTTCGCGAAGCGCATGAAGCACGAGATCGTGCAGGTCGGCAACCGGCTCCTGATCGCGACGCTCGTCGTGGTCTCGGCGCTCGTCGTCGGCGTCACGTCGTTCATCTTCGAGGTCGTGGTCTCCCGCGGCGCGGGCCTGTGGGCGGCGGCGGCCACGATCGCCGTCATCGCGGTGCTGTGGCTGTTCGCGTGGGCCATCCGCCGCGGCGATCCCTTAGCGGCGCCCTGACCGCACCGCCCCCACCTGCGCCTGACCGCAGCCCCTGATCGGCATCTGACCACGGCGCCCGCACGGCGCCCGGCCGCACCTTCCCGCGGTGTGTGTCGCCGCGTTACCGGCGTGCTCGCCGCCCGCGATCCCTCCCTGCCAGCATGGCGCGCACAGCCCGTGGGAGGAATCCATGACAGAGCACTGTCGCGTCGAGCACGCGTGGGACGGCATCCGCAGAGTCGACCTCGAGCGGCCGTCGAGCCGCAAGTGGAGCCTGCACCCGGGCACGATCGGCGCGTGGGTCGCCGAGATGGACTTCGGTACCGCGGGGCCCGTGAAGGAGGCGCTGCGACGCGCGGTCGATGACGACGTGCTCGGCTACCTCTCCCCCGCCACCGCGGCCGAGCTGGCCGAGGCGACCGCCGACTGGCAGCGGTCCGAGTTCGGCTGGCGAGTCGACCCGGATCGCGTCCACGCCGTCTCCGACGTCATGGCGGCGCTCGGCGTCGCGGTCGAGGAGTACTCGCCGGCCGGCTCGGCGGTGATCGTGCCGACGCCCGCCTACATGCCCTTCCTCAGCTACCTCGAGACGCTCGGGCGCCAAGTCGTGCAGGTGCCCGGCGTCGTGATCGACGGCCGCTGGCAGCACGATCTCGACGCGATCGACGCGGCGCTCGCGGCCGGCGCCCGCACGCTCGTGCTGTGCAACCCGCACAACCCGACCGGCACGGTGCTGCCGCGCGCCGAGCTCGAGCGCATCGCCGAGCTCGTCGAGCGGCACGGCGCGCGCGTCTTCGCCGATGAGATCCACGCCTCCATCCGCTTCGACGGGCACGAGCACGTGCCCTACGCCTCCGTCTCGCCCGCCGCCGCGGCGCACACGATCACGGGCACGAGCGCGTCGAAGGCCTGGAACATCCCGGGTCTCAAGGCGGCGCAGCTCATCACGTCGAACGACGCCGACGAGGCCGTGTACCGGCGCTTCGGGTTCGCGGTCGCGCACGGCGCCTCGACGCTCGGTGTCGTCGCCTCGACCGCCGCGTACCGCGAGGGCAAGCCCTGGCTCGAGGATGCCCTCGGCTACCTGCAGCGCAATCGCGACCTGCTCGCGACCCGCATCGCCGAGCGCCTGCCCGACGTGCGCTGGCGGCCACCGGAGGCGACCTACCTCGCCTGGCTCGACCTGGGCGGGCTCGGGCTCGGCGCAGCCTCCCCCGCCACGCTGCTGCGCGAGCGGGCAGGCGTCACGCTCACCGACGGCGCCCTCTGCGGCGCAGGCTCCGAGCAGCACGTGCGGCTCGTGTTCGCCACGCCCGCACCGGTGCTCGACGAGGCCGTCGACCGCATCGCGGCAGCGCTCCAGCCGGCCGGCGCGGGCGCAGCCCGATGAGCGCCGACTGGGGCTTCGCGACGCGGCAGATCCACGCCGGTGCGATCGTCGACGCCGAGGCCGGCGCGCGCATCACGCCGATCTACCAGAGCGCCGGCTACGTCTTCGACAGCTTCGACGACGGCGTCGAGCGCTTCGCCGGCCGCAGCCAGCGCCGCGCCTACTCGCGCAACGACAACCCCACGAACGTCGTGGCGGCGCGGCGCATCGCCGATCTCGAGGGCGGTGCCGACGGCGTGCTCGTGGCGAGCGGGCAGGCCGCGATCGCCGCCGCGCTGTCGGCGCTCGCGCAGTCCGGCGACCACATCCTCACGACCGACCGGCTCTACGAGGGCACGCGCGAGATGGTGCGCGGGGCGCTGCGCCGCAACGGCCTCGAGTTCGAGTCGATCCCGATCGACGCCGACGAGGACGCCTGGGTCGCCGCCGTGCGCCCGCACACTCGCGCCATCTACGCGGAGTCGATCGCGAACCCGCTCGGCGAGGTCGCCGACCTCGCGCTGCTGGGGCGCGTCTCGGCCCGCACGGGCGTGCCGCTCGTGGTCGACAACACGGTCGCGACCCCGTACCTGTGCCGGCCGTTCGAGCACGGCGCGGCCATCGTCATCCACTCGACCTCCAAGTGGCTCAGCGGCCACGGCTCCGTCATCGGCGGCGCGATCATCGACGGCGGCGCCTTCGACTGGCAGCGGGCGGCCGAGCGCTTCCCGCAGCTGCACGAGCCTCGGCCGCACGGCGCCGCGTCGTTCGCGGAGCGCTGCGGTGCCGCCGCGTACACGGCCTACCTGCGCTCGGTCGTCGTGCTCGAGCACGGCCCGAGCTTCCCGCCCACGAGCGCGTTCCTGCTGCTGCACGGCATCGAGACGCTCTCGCTGCGCATGGAGCGGCACGTCTCGAACGCGGTCGCGGTCGCCGACGCGCTCGCCGAGCACGCCGCGGTCGCGCGCGTGCTGCACCCGGGCCGCGACGACGACCCGCGCAAGGAGGTCGCCCGGCGGATGCTGCCCCGCGGCCCCGGCTCGGTCGTCTCGATCGAGCTCGCGGGCGGCCGCGCCGCGGCACGCACGTTCCTCGACCGGCTCGAGCTCGTGAGCCAGATGACGCACATCGGCGACGTGCGCACGCTCGCGATCCACACCGGCTCCACCATCCACGGCAAGCTCGCCGAGCACGAGCGGCTCGCCCTCGGCATCACGCCCGGCCTCGTGCGCATCTCGGTCGGGCTCGAGGAGCCGCAGGACATCGTCGCCGACCTGCAGCAGGCGCTCGAGGGGCTCGCGCCGTGAGGCTGCGGTACTCGTTCGAGCTGTTCCCGCCGCGCGACGCGGCGGCGTCATCGCGCGTCAACGCCGCGGTCGACGCCTTCATCGCGCTCGAGCCGGAGTTCGTCTCCGTCACCTTCGGCGCGGGCGGCTCGACCTCGCGGCACTCGCTCGCGGTGCTCCAGCGGCTGCTCGACGGGGGCGCCAAGCCGATGGCGCACCTGACCTGCACGGGACTCGGCGTCGCCGAGACGTCGCGGCTCGTGCGGCAGTTCCTCGACGCCGGCATCACGCGCTTCCTCGCCCTGCGCGGCGATCCGCCGAGCGACGGCGCCCCGCTCGCGGCGACCTCGCTGCAGTCGGCCTCGGAGCTCGTCCAGCTCATCCAGCGCGTCGAGTCCGAGCGCGTCCCCTACGCCGAGCTGCGGCTGCCTGGACTGCGCGCCTCCTCGCTGTCGGAGCGCCGTGCGGCGGTCGACGTTGCCGTCGCGGCGTTCCCGAACGGGCACCCGGGGGCCGGCGTGCACCGCAGCGACATCGACGCGCTGCTGGCGAAGCAGGCCGCCGGCGCGACCATGGCGATCACGCAGCTGTTCTTCGACCCCTACGACTACGCGCGCTTCGTCGAGCTCGCGCGGGCCAGGGGCGTCACGATCCCGATCGTGCCGGGCGTCGCGATCCCGACGTCGCACCGACGCCTCGTGCGCTCGGCCGAGCTCGCGGGCGAAGGCCTGCCGCGCGTGCTCGCCGACCGTCTCGAGCGCGCGGACCCCGAGGACGCGGTGCGGATCGGCGTCGACGCGGCCGTCGCTCTCATCGGCGCCCTCGCCGAGCACGAGCCGCCCGGCGTGCACCTCTACACGTTCAACGACCACCGCCCCGCGATCGACGTCCTGCAGGGCGTCGGCGCACTGCCACTCAGCACCACGACAGGAGCACCATGACCAGCACGACCCCCGCGCCCGACGGCGCGGCGACGACCTCCGCAGCCTCGCACTCCGCGCCCCCGCTGTTCCCCGGCGGCACGATCCTCGGCTACCCGCGGATCGGTCGACGTCGCGAGCTGAAGCGCGCGCTCGAGGCGCACTGGCGCGGCGAGCTCGACGACGCCGCGTTCCACGCCGCGGCGAGCGCCAACCGGCTGTCCGACCTCGAGAGGCTGCGATCGCTCGGCCTGCGCGCGGACGACGCGTCGATCCCCGTCGAGGCCTCCCACTACGACCACGTGCTCGACGCGACGCTGACCTTCGGGGCCGTGCCGCCCCGGCTGCGCGGTCGGCTCCCCGAGGGGCTCGCGGGCGAGTGGCTGCTGGCGCGCGGCGACGCGGACGACGCACCGCTCGAGATGACCAAGTGGCTCGACTCGAACTACCACTACCTCGTGCCCGAGCTCGACGCCGAGACGACGTTCTCGCTCGCCGACACGCGCATCGTCGACCGCTTCGTCGAGGCCGGCCGCGCGGGCGGCCACGCGCGGCCGGTCGTCGTAGGCCCCGCGACGTACCTCGCGCTCGCGAAGGGCGAGGGCATCCGCCCCATCGAGCTCGCCGAGCGGCTCGTGCCGGCCTACGCGGCACTCGCCGAGGCGCTCGCGGCAGCCGGCGCGACCTGGGTGCAGCTCGACGAGCCCGCCCTGGTGGCCGACCTCGAGAGCGCGAGCCTCGCCGAGGTGCAGGCGGTCGCCCGCGCCGGCGCCGACGCGGTGCGCGCCGCGGGGCTGCAGGTGCTGCTGCACACCGGCCACGGGGATGCCGCGGGTCGCGTCGAGCCGCTGGCCGACGCCGTCGACGCCCTCGCGATCGACCTCGTGCGGGGCACCGCGCCCGCGACCGGCGCGACGCCGCTCGTCGCCGGCATCGTGCACGGCCGCAACGTGTGGCGCACCGACCTCGACGCCGCCCTCGAGCGCCTGCGCTCGCTCCCGACGCGCGGGCCCGTCGCCGTCGGCACCAGCACGAGCCTGCTGCACGTGCCGCATGACCTCGCCGCCGAGACGGCGCTCGACCCGCGACTTCGCTCGTGGCTCGCCTTCGCCGATCAGAAGATCCGGGAGGTCGTCGTGCTCGCCGAGGCGCTCGAGGGCGGGATCGACGAGTCCGCCTTCGCCGACGCCCGCGCCGCCGCGGCCGACCGCGCAGCCGCGCCGGGCGTGCGCGACGGCGCCGTGCGCGAGCGCCTCGCCGCGCTGCCCGCCGGGGCGCGCGAGCGTGCCCCCTACGCCGAGCGCGCGTCGCTGCAGCGCCAGGTGCTCGACCTGCCGCCGCTGCCGACCACGACGATCGGCTCGTTCCCGCAGACCGGCGAGATCCGCGCCGCCCGCGCCCGCCACGCCAAGGGCGCGCTCGACGACGCCGGCTACGCCGACGTGCTGCGCGCCGAGGTGCGACGGGTCGTCGAGCTGCAGGAGGAGCTCGGCCTCGACGTGCTCGTGCACGGCGAGCCGGAGCGCAACGACATGGTGCAGTACTTCGCCGAGCACTTCGAGGGCTTCGCCGCGACGCAGCACGGCTGGGTGCAGTCCTACGGCTCGCGCGCGACCCGGCCGTCGATCCTGTGGGGCGACGTCTCGCGCAGCGGCCCGTTCACGGTCGAGTGGATCGCCTACGCGCAGTCGCTCACGGAGCGCGTCGTCAAGGGCATGCTCACCGGCCCCGTCACGATCCTCGCCTGGTCGTTCGTGCGCGACGACCAGCCGCTGGGCGACACCGCCGATCAGGTGGCGCTCGCGCTGGCCGACGAGATCGCCGACCTGGAGGCGGCGGGGATCCGCATCGTGCAGGTCGACGAGCCCGCGCTGCGGGAGCTGCTGCCGCTGCGCCGCGAGTCCCGCCCCGCATACCTCGACTGGTCGGTGGCGGCCTTCCGGCTCGCGACCGCGGGCGCGCAGCCGTCGACGCAGATCCACACGCACCTGTGCTACTCCGAGTTCAACACCGTGGTCGACGCGATCGACGGCCTCGATGCCGACGTGACGAGCATCGAGGCGGCGCGCTCGGGCATGGAGGTGGTGGGAGCGCTCTCCGAGCACGGCTTCGAACGGGGCATCGGACCCGGCGTCTACGACATCCACTCGCCCCGCGTGCCCGCGGCCGACGAGCTCGACCGGCTGCTCAGCACCGCGACCGTCGGCATCCCGAACGGGCTGCTGTGGGTCAACCCCGACTGCGGGCTGAAGACCCGCGGCTACGGCGAGACGGTCGCCAGCCTGCGGAACCTCGTCGACTCCGCCCGCCGCGCTCGCGCGGTGGAGCTCTGAGCAGAGGCCCTTTTCGGGTCTCTGCCGCGACCCCAGCGCCGGGGCCCGTCCCGGGCGCCGGAACCGGTGGAGCTCTGAGCACGGGCCCGTTCGGGCCTCTGCCGCGACCCCAGCGCCGGGGCCCGTCTCGGGTCCCGGCGCTGTCGTGTCACCCGGCTCGGGGCTACCGTGGATGCATGCCGCGGATGCAGCGGGTGGAGTCGTCGAGCGTCGCCGCGGTCGGCTTCGAGCCGACGCGCAACGAGCTGACGGTGCGCTTCGTCGGCGGCGAGAGCTATGTCTACAGCATGGTGCCGCGCGCCGTCTTCGATGCGTTGCTCGAGGCGGCGTCGAAGGGCCGGTTCGTGAACCAGTCCCTCAAGCCGCGCTACCCCGTGAGGAAGGTGTGATGCTCACGCTCGAGCTCGCCCGCCGCATCCGCGATGCCGGCGTGCTGTGGGAGCCGATGCCAGGCGACCGCTTCACGATCGACCGCGACAGCGTCGCGGGCGAGGTGTTCTGGATCAGCCACCTCACGATCGACGTGCACGTGCTGCAGGGCCAGCCGGTGCTCGGCTTCAACGGCACCACCGAGTGGGCGCTCGACTCCGTCACGCTCGACAGCGCGCTGTGGCTGCCGCGCGAGGATCAGCTGCGCGAGCTGCTGGGCGACCGGCTGCTCGCGCTCGAGGCGGGCGATGGCTGGGTCGTGCGCACCGTCGACGGCAGCTTCCGCGACGACGACGCCGAGATCGCCTACGCCCGAGCACTGCTCGCCGCGATCGAGTGACGTCTCGGGCGACGCCCTGACGCGGCGCAGCGGCGGGACCGCGACGGTTTGTGACGTCGTGTGTCGGCCAGACGTGCACGCACTCCGGCAATCGGTTTTGCTTGTGGTCTCGCCAAGCACCGCTTATGGAGGTCTCTCGTGGTCCGCACCCCGTCACCGCGCCGCGCAGCACTCGCCGGCATCGTCGCATCCGCCCTCGCGCTCACCGCCTGCTCGGCGAGCGAGGCGAGCGGGCCCGCCGCGGGCGCCGACGGCCCCGTGAGCGGCGGCACACTCACCTACCTCGAGCACCAGGCGTACACGACGCTGTACCCGCCGAGCGCCGGCTTCTACCCCAACGGCGCGCTCGTCAACAACCTCACGGCGCGCCTGCTCCACCAGGATCCGGAGACGCTCGAGCTCGAGCCGTGGATCGCGACGGCGCTGCCCGAGGTCAACGACGACGCCACCGAGTACACGTTCGACATCCGCACCGACGTCACCTACTCCGACGGCACGCCGCTCACGGCAGAGAACGTGGTCGCGAACCTCGACCTGTTCGGCCTCGGCGACCAGGACCGCGCGCTCATCGTGAGCGAGGCGATCAACAACTACGAGCGCGGCGAGGTCGTCGACGACGACACCGTGCGCTTCCACTTCAGCGCCCCCGCTCCGGGCTTCCCGCAGGCAGTGTCGACCATCAACTCGGGCCTGCTGGCGGATGCGTCGCTCGAGCTCGACTCCGAGGGCTTCGGCCCCGGCAACGCCGCGCAGGTGATCGGTGCGGGACCCTTCGTCGTGGAGTCGGAGGAGCTGGGCACGAGCATCAGGCTCGCCGCGCGCGAGGACTACGCGTGGGCACCGCCGTCGGCCGAGAACCAGGGGCGGCCGCACGTCGACGCCGTCGACATCGTGATCGCGCCGGAGGACAGCGTGCGCATCGGCTCGCTCGTCTCGGGCCAGGCGCACATCGCCCGCCAGGTCGAGCCGCAGCACGAGGAGCAGGTCGCCGGCGCGGGGCTCGAGATCGTCGCGGCGCAGACCAATGGCGTCAACAACGGCCTGAGCTTCCGCTTCGACCACCCGCTGCTGGAGGACATCCGCGTGCGGCAGGCGCTCATCGCGGGCATCGACCGCGAGGAGGTCGTGACGTCGATCTTCTCCGAGCACTACCCGCTCGCGACCTCCTCGCTCAGCCAGACGGCGCTCGGCTATGCCGAGCAGCCCGGCGCCTACGAGCACGACCCCGAGCGCGCCGCCGCGCTGCTCGACGAGGCCGGGTGGGAGGTCGGCGACGACGGCATCCGCGTCCGGGACGGCGAGCGCCTGCACCTCGTCGTGAACGAGGCGCTCCCCCAGCCCCGCTCGCGCGACGTCATCACGCTCATCGCGCAGCAGCTGCGGGAGATCGGCGTCGAGCTCGAGCTCTACCAGGGCGACCAGGCCGCCCAGACGGCCGCGGCCGCCGACATCGAGCAGGTGCAGATCTACCACTCGATGGTCGGGCGCGCCGACTTCGACGTCATCAAGAGCCAGTACTCGATCGACAACCGCGACACGCTGCGGAACGCCGACGAGTCGGGCGAGCCGATCGACGCCGAGCTCGAGGAGCTGCTGCGCGAGGTCGCGTCGGCGCCCAGCACCGACGCCCGCACCGCGGCCGCGGCCGCCGTCCAGGCGCACCTGACCGAGCAGGCGTACGTGCTGCCGCTGTTCGAGGAGCCGCAGGTCTACGGCCTGCAGCCCGCAGTGCACGGCTTCGAGACCGAGTCCGTCGGCCGCCCCTCGTTCGCGGGCGTCTGGCTGGCGGGCTGAGGCGACCGTGCCCTACGCGCTCCGACGCACGGGCCAGGCCGCGCTCGTGCTGGTCGCGACCTTCGTGCTCGCCTTCCTGCTGCTGCACGCGCTGCCGGGCGACGCGATCGTCGCCCGGTACGCGAGCCCCGAGCTCGGCCTGACCGAGGCGCAGCTCGATGAGCTGCGCGCCGTCTACGGCACCGACCAGCCCGTCTGGGTGCAGCTGTGGCAGTCGGCCGCCGGCTTCCTCACCGGCGATCTCGGCACCTCGCTGCAGAGCGGCGCGCAGGTCGAGGCGCTCATCGCCGCCGCGCTCCCCTCGACGCTCGCTCTCGCATCCCTCGGCTTCACCGCCGCTGTGCTGCTCGCGATCGGCATCGCCGTCGCCGCCACGTCCTCGCGCGCCGAGTGGCTGCGCCGCGCGTTCCGGTCGCTGCCGCCGCTGTTCGTCTCGATCCCGGTCTTCTGGCTCGGCATCGTGCTGCTGCAGGTCGTCTCCTTCCGGCTCGGCCTCATCCCGGTCATCAACGCGAACCCGGTCGAGGCGCTCGTGCTGCCGGTGCTGACGCTCGCCGTGCCGATCGCGGCGCCGCTCGCGCAGGTGCTCATCCGCAGCATCGACGACACCGTCGCCGAGCCCTTCGTCGCCGTCGCTCGCGCTCGCGGCGCGGGTCCGCGCTGGCTGCTGTCGAAGGAGGTCGCGCGCAACTCGCTGCTGCCGACGCTCACGATCGCCGGCGTGCTCTTCGGCGAGCTCGTCGCCGGCGCGGTCGTCACCGAGACGGTCTTCGCGCGCACGGGCCTCGGCAGGCTCACGCAGGAGGCCGTCGCGACGCGCGACATCCCGGTGCTGCAGGCCATCGTCGTCATCTCGGCCGTCGGCTTCGTCGCGATCAACCTGGCGGTCGACCTCGTGGCGCCCGTGATCGACCCGCGGCTGCGCAAGGCGGTGCGCGCGTGAGCGCCGTGACCGCCGCCCTGCTGCCCCGCCGCACCGAGCGTGCGCGCTCGCGGCCGCGAGCGACGCTGGTGCTCGCGATCGCGGTGCTCGCGGTGTCGCTCGCGTGGGCGATCGTGCCGTGGCTGTTCACAGCGCACGATCCCCTCGCGGGCGTCGCCGCCGACGCGCTGCAGGCGCCCAGCGCCGCGCACCCGTTCGGCACCGACGCCACGGGCCGCGACCTGCTCGCGCGCGTGATCTTCGGCGCCGGCAACTCGCTCGCGGGCGCCGCGATCGCCGTGCTCGTCGGGTTCGTCGCGGGCACCGCGATCGGCGTGCTCGCCGGCTCGACGGGCGGCATCGTCGAGGAGGCGCTCATGCGCGTCGTCGACGTGCTGCTGGCGATCCCGGGCCTGCTGCTGGCGCTGAGCGTCATCGTGCTGCTCGGCTTCGGCGTCACGAACGCGGCGATCGCCGTCGGCGTCACCTCGATCGCCGTCTTCGCCCGGCTCGCGCGCTCGCAGGTCGTACGGGTGCGCCGCAGCGACTACGTCGAGGCGGCCTTCGGCTCCGGCGGCTCGTTCGCGGCTGTGCTGTGGCGCCACGTGCTGCCCAATTCGCTCGGCGCCGTGCTGGCGCTCGCCGCGCTCCAGTTCGGCAGCGCCATCCTGCAGATCTCCACGCTCGGCTTCCTGGGCTACGGCGCGCCGCCGCCCACGCCCGAGTGGGGGCTGCTGATCGCCGAGAGCCGCGACTACGTCGCCACCGCCTGGTGGCTCACCACGCTGCCGGGGATCGTGGTCGCCGCCGTCGTGCTGGCGGCGAACCGCGTCGCGGCGGCCGTCAGGGAGGGAACCGCATGAGCGCGCTGCTCACCATCGACGATCTGGCCGTCTCCTACCGCGCCCGCAGGGAGCGCCGCACCGTCGTCGACGGCGTGAGCCTCGAGCTGCAGCGCGGCGAGGTGCTGGCGCTCGTGGGCGAATCCGGCTCGGGCAAGACGACGATCGGCCAGTCGATCATCGGCCTGCTGGCCGATGGCGGCCGCGTCGAGCGCGGCGGCATCCACCTGCGGCTCGCGGGCGGGCCCCTCGACCTCACGGCGCTGCCGCAGCGTGCGATGCAGGAGCTGCGGGGTGCGCGCATCGCGCTCGTGCCGCAGGATCCGGGCACCTCGCTCAACCCCGTGCAGACGATCGGCGCGTCGGTCGCAGCTCCCCTGCGCATCCACCGCTGGGGCACGAAGGAGTCGATCCGCCGCCGGGTCGTCGGACTGCTCGACCGCGTCGGCCTCGACGCGCCGGAGCGGCGCGCGCGGCAGTACCCGCACGAGCTCTCGGGCGGCATGCGGCAGCGCGCGCTCATCGCGGCGGCGATCGCGCTCGAGCCCGACCTCATCATCGCCGACGAGCCCACGAGCGCCCTCGACGTGACGGTGCAGCGGCGCATCCTCGACCTGCTCGACGACCTGCGCGCCGAGCTCGGCTCGAGCCTGCTGCTCATCACGCACGACCTCGCGGTCGCCGCCGAGCGCGCCGACAGCGTCGCGGTGCTGCGCGCCGGCAGGCTCGAGGAGGCCGGCCCCGCGCGCTCGGTGCTGCGCGAGCCTCAGCGCGACTACACCGCGGCCCTGCTCGCCGACGCGCCCGCGCTCGCGGACGCATCCGCCCGACCGGTCCGCCTCGCCGCCGATCCGCTCGCGAGCCTCACCCCGCTCGTCACGATCGACGGCCTCGTGCACGAGTACGGCACCAGAGGGGATGCGTTCCGCGCCGTCGACGACGTCGGCCTGACGATCGCGCGCGGCACGACGCACGCGCTCGTGGGCGAGTCCGGCTCGGGCAAGACGACGATCGGCCGCGCGCTCGCGGGGTTCCATCTGCCGACCGCGGGCTCGATCGGCATCGGCGAGCTCGACGTGCTCGCCGAGCGGGGAAGCCGCCGGCTGCGCCACGCAGTGCAGCTCGTCTCGCAGAACCCGTACGCGTCGCTCGACCCCCGCCGCACCATCGGGCAGACGATCGGCGAGCCGCTGCGCTACCTGCCCGTCGCGCACGGCGGCGAGCGCGATCGGCGCGTGCTCGCCCAGCGCGTCGCGACGGCGCTCGAGCAGGTCGCGCTGCCGGCCGAGAGCGCCCACCGGCTGCCGCGCGAGCTCTCCGGCGGGCAGCGCCAGCGCGTCGCCATCGCGCGGGCGCTCATCATCGAGCCCGAGGTCGTCGTGCTCGACGAGGCGGTCTCGGCGCTCGACGTCACCGTGCAGTCGCAGATCCTCGAGCTGCTCGAGCGGCTCCAGCGCGAGCTCGGGCTCACCTACCTGTTCATCACGCACGATCTCGCAGTCGTGCGGCGCATCGCCGACACCGTCACGGTGCTGCGGCGGGGCCGCGCGGTCGAGACGGGCACGGCGCAGCAGGTGCTGACCGACCCGCAGCACGAGTACACGCAGGCACTGCTCGACGCGGTGCCGGCACCCGACTGGCTGCGGGACGCCCGCCGCAGCCAGCCGGCTCACGCATCCGTCGCCGGGCAGCTGGAGGTGGCGCGATGACGCCGACGATCGGATTCTTCACCCGCGTGCTCGACCGGACGAGCGCGCCCGAGCGCTACCGGATCGCGCTCGAGCAGATCGAGCTCGCCGAGCGGCTCGGCTACGAGAGCGCGTGGGTCGCGCAGCACCACCTCGACGGCGCGGAGGGCGGGCTGCCCTCGCCGTTCGTGCTGCTCGCCGCAGCCGCGGCACGCACCGAGCGCATCCGCCTGGGCACGGCCATCCTGACGCTCGCGCACGAGCATGCCGTGCGGGCGGCGGAGGATGCGCTCGTGCTCGACGCGCTCGCGGGCGGTCGCGCCGAGCTCGGCCTCGGCACCGGCGGCAGCCCGCGCACGCTGAGCGCCTTCGGCGAGGACCCGCAGCAGCGCCGGGCCATCTACGACGCGAAGCTCGCGCGGCTGCGCTCGCTCCTCGCCGGCACGGACGACCTCGCGCTCTACCCGCAAGCGCCGGCGCTCGCCGGCCGCATCTGGCAGGCGACGTTCTCGGTCGAGGGCGCCCGCGCCATCGGGGCGCAGGGCGACGGGCTCATGCTCTCGCGCGTGCAGCCGCCACCTCCCGAGCACGCGTCGCCCGTGCCGCCTCGCGTGTGGGACGTGCAGCGGCGGCTCGTCGACGCCTACCTCGAGGCGCTGCCCGCGAGCATCCCGCCGCGCATCCTCGCCTCGCGCAGCGTCGTGGTGGTCGACCGCTCCGAGCGCCGCGCGGTGCGCGCGCACGCCGAGGTCGGCATCGGCGCGCAGGTCGCGCAGCTGCACGGCATCGCCGCCGCCTCGCTCACGCTCGACGAGCTGCTCGTGCGCAGCGAGACCCACCTCGGCACGCCCGACGAGGTCGCCGCCTCGCTCGCGGCAGACACGGTCG
The DNA here is from genome assembly GCA_035704865.1 of Agrococcus sp. Taxonomy (GTDB): domain Bacteria; phylum Actinomycetota; class Actinomycetes; order Actinomycetales; family Microbacteriaceae; genus Agrococcus. The sequence goes on along the minus strand of DASSWM010000313.1, from coordinate 747 downwards.
CGAGCGGCGCCACCGAGGTCTCGATCCAGGTGCACTCGGTCGACCCCGACCCATCCGTCACCGCCCGCTCGCTCGAGCTCTTCGCGACCGAGGTCGCGCCGGCGCTCGGCTGGCGCGTCGGCGCCGGCACCGCCGCATCGACCGACCAGGAGCAGCGCCATGTCGCATGACGTCATCGACCACCTCGCCGAGATCTCCCCGGGATCGCGGCTCGACACCATCCGCAGGGCCCGGCCCGATGCGCGCGCGAACGCGCAGCGGAGCTTCCTCGCGCTGCTCGAGCCCGCCGAGCCCGGCGAGCTGACGACCGCGCACCGGTACGCCGTCGCCGCCTCCGTCGCGCTGCTGCACGACGCGGTGGACGCCCCGACGCGTGCCTCGGCGTTCTACCTCGAGCTGCTGGCCGACGCGGCAGCACCGGCCCTCGTCGCGGCCGTGCGCGACGCGGCGATCGCGGGGCGCGCATCCGGCCCCTACGGCGACTACCGCGAGCCCGGGCTGCGCCACGAAGCAGTCGTCGGCCCCGTGGCAACGGTCGACCCCACGGTGCTCGGCGCACGCCTCGCCGCCGCGCTCGAGCACGCGCACCTGCTCGTGCTGCATCCACGGGACGCGCGTCCCGAGTCGCTCCGCGCGCTCGTCGACGCGGGCTGGGGAGCCGATGCGATCGTCTCGCTGAGCCAGCTCGTCGCGTTCCTCTCGTTCCAGCTGCGGCTCGTGCATGGGCTGCGCGCGCTCGCCGCGGCC
>DASSWM010000312.1:0-7849 GCA_035704865.1 Agrococcus sp. | reverse complement strand
GGGCGTCTCGGTCGACGCCTTCCTGCAGCAGACCTCCGGCTTCTGGGATCGCACGGGCGAGGCGCTCATGGCCAACCCGGTGTTCGCAAGCGCCCTCGCGCTCGCGGTCGAGTCGAGCGACGAGGCGCTCGCGGGCCTCATCGGCATCCCCGCACCGCTCGCGGCCCGCTTCGAGTCGACGGTCGGCGGTGACGAGGTGCTGGGCCTCATGGCGGCGACGGCGGCGGGCGGCGCGGGCCTGCTCGGCGGCGGCCGCGTGCAGGCGGTCTTCTCACGGCCGGTGGCCGCGCTGGACGCTCCGGTCACCGACGGCGCCCAGGCCATGCGCATCATCGGCGAGCAGGACGAGCAGGTGACGATCCACGAGTTCCGCCTGGCGGATGGCTCCACCCGCTTCCAGGTGTTCGTGCGCGGCACCGAGCTCGAGGGCGCGTCGGGCCTCGACATGGAGGCGAACCTCGAGAACGCCGCGTCGCTCGAGGGCGCGGGGCCGCTCGCCGGCCGCCTGCTCGGCTCCGATGCCGCGGTCGCGGAGGCGATGCGCGAGGCCGGCATCGGCCCGGGCGACGCGGTCGACCTGTTCGGGCACTCCCAGGGCGCCGCGGCGGTCGCCAACGTCGCCGCGACGGGCGAGTTCGACGTCCAGACCGTGCTCATGGTGGGCGGGCCGGTCGCGGCGACGGACCTGCCTCCCGGGGTCACGGCGCTCAGCGTCGCGCACGAGGGCGACTGGGTGCCAGCGCTCGACGGCTGGGCGGATGACGGCGGCATGCCGACCGTCACGGTCGAGAGCGCAGGCGGTCACGGCGCCGGAGCGATGGCGCGCCACTCCGGTGAGGAGTACGTCGCGACGCTCGAGCGGCACGACGGCTTCGTCTACGACGCGTACCGGGAGCGGCTCGGCGCGGGCACCGCCGGCGCCGTCGGCGTCGCCGGGGTCGGCGTGCAGCTGCGGCGGCGGTAGGCGGGCCGCCGGTGAGGGGTTCGTGCGAGGCGGAGCGCTCAGCGCTCGCGCGGACGCTCCTTGCCGAAGATCGGGCGCGTCAGGATCGTGATGAGCCAGGTGAGGAAGGCGATGCAGACCGCAGCGAGCATGCCCCACCAGAACCCGTCCACGACGATGCCGTAGCCGACCAGGCCGGAGATCCAGTGCACGATCATCAGCAGGAACGCGTTGACGAACAGCGCGACGATCCCGAGCGTGAGGATGTAGAGCGGGAAGGCGACGATGCGGATGAGGTTGCCGATCGTCGCATTGACGAGCGCGAACACGAGCGCGACGCCGAGCGTCGTCAGCCCGACCTCCCACCACTCCTCGCCGAACGACACGATCTCGATGCCGTCGATGAAGAGCGTGACGAGCCAGATCGCGACAGCGGTGAAGACGACGCGGAGCAGGAAGCGCATAGCGCGATTCTGGCATCCATATCCCCCATCGGAGCCAAGACTCGCAATAGCCTGAGTCAGTGACAGTGCGACTTCGACCCGAGATCGCGGCAGTGCCGCCGTATCAGCAGGGACGCCCGGCGCCGCAGGGCGGCTACAAGCTCTCGAGCAACGAGAACCCCTTCCCGCCGCTGCCGGCGGTCGTGGAGGCGGTGCAGCGCGAGGCCCTGCGGGTCAACCGCTACCCGCGGCCGGGAGCGCCCGAGCTCCGGCAGGCGCTCGCGCAGGAGCTCGGCGTCGACGTCGAGCGCGTGCTCATCGGCGACGGCTCGGCGACGCTCATCCAGCAGCTCATCCACGCGGTCGCCGGCCCCGGCGACGAGGTCGTGTACGCCTGGCGCTCCTTCGACGCCTACCCGCTGTTCGTGCGCACCGGCGGCGCCACCCCCATCGAGGTGCCGCTCGACAGCGACCACCGGCACGACCTCGACGCCATGGCCGCGGCGATCACCGATCGCACCCGCGCCGTGCTCGTCTGCAGCCCGAACAACCCGACCGGCACGATCGTCGGCAAGGACGAGCTGGACGCCTTCATCGCCCGTGTCCCCGCGGATGTGCTCATCATGCTCGACGAGGCATACATCGAGTTCGTGCGCGAGCCGACGGTCAACGGGATCGACCTCCAGCGGCAGCACGACAACCTCGTCGTGCTGCGCACATTCTCCAAGGCGCATGGACTCGCGGGCCTCCGCGTCGGCTACGCCATCGGCGACCCCGCCGTGCTGCGCGGCGCCGACCTGTGCGGCGTGCCGCTGTCGCAGACGGCGCTCGCCTCGGCCGCGGCGCTCGCCGCCCTCGAGCACGTCGGCGAGACCTTCGCGCGCATCGACGTGATCGCCGACCAGCGCGACGCGCTCTGGGAGCGGCTCGTCGACGCGGGTGTGCCGGTGCCGAAGCCGCACGCGAACTTCGTCTGGGTGCCGTCGCAGCCCGGGCAGGAGGATGCGATCCACGACATCCTCGACGCGAACCGCATCGTCGCGAAGGTCTTCACCGACGGCAGCCGCATCTCGATCGGCGAGCCCGAGGCCGACGACCACATCCTCGCGGCGGCCAAGGCCATCCAGGCGCTGCAGTGACCGAGCCCATCCAGCTGCTCGACGCCGACGGGCGCACGGTCGAGACCGACGCGAACGCCGAGTGGCGCGAGCTCGCCGACCAGCTCACGACCGACGACCGGCTCGCGATGCACGGCGAGATGCTGCGCACGCGCCGCTTCGACATCGAGGCGGGCCACCTGCAGCGGCAGGGCAAGCTCGGCCTGTGGGTGCCGTCGCTCGGCCAGGAGGGCGCGCAGGTCGGCGCCGCGTGGGCCGCGCGCGAGCAGGACACGCTCTTCCCCTCCTACCGCGAGCACCTGCTGGCGCTGCACCGCGGCGTCGACATGCTGCAGATCATCGACACCTTCCGCGGCGCCCGGCACGGCGGCTGGAACCCGCTCGAGATGCGCGGCATGCGCATCTACTCGCTCGTCATCGCCACCCACGCGCTGCACGCGACCGGCTACGCGATGGGCATCCGGCTCGACGGCACGTGCGGGACCGGGCGGCCGGAGGCCGACGAGGCCGTCATGGCGTTCTACGGCGACGGCGCGGCGAGCCAGGGCGATGCGAGCGAGGGGCTCGTGTTCGCCGCGAGCTACGAGGCGCCCATCGTCTTCTTCGTGCAGAACAACAAGTGGGCCATCTCGGTGCCCTCGCACCGCCAGAGCCGCTTCCCGCTGCACGAGCGGGCGCGCGGCTTCGGCGTCGCGGCCGCCTGGGTCGACGGCAACGACCCGCTCGCATCGTTCGCGGTGACGAGGCGGATGCTCGACGAGGCCAGGCAGGGACGCCCCGGCTACGTCGAGGCCGACACGTACCGCATGGGGGCGCACACCACGAGCGACGACCCGACCCGCTACCGCACCTCCGAGGAGGAGGAGTCGTGGCGGCGGCGCGACCCCATCGCGCGGCTCGCCGCCCACCTGCGCGAGCTCGGCGTCGACGACGCGGCGCTCGCCGAGCAGGACCAGCAGGCGACCGACCTCGCCGCCGATATGCGCCGCCGCACGCTCGAGGCCGAGAGCGCCGTGAGCGACGACATCTTCGACTTCGTCTACAGCGAGCCGCACCCGCTCATGGAGGAGCAGAAGCAGGCGCTCGCCGAGTTCGAGGCGAGCTTCGGAGGTGACGCATGAGCGACACCGTCACCATGCCGCTCGCGAAGGCGCTGAACTCGGCCCTGCGCGAGGCGATGCGCGCCGACGAGAAGGTGCTGCTGATGGGCGAGGACATCGGCCCGCTCGGCGGCGTCTTCCGCATCACCGACGGGCTGCACGCCGAGTTCGGCGGCGACCGGGTGCTCGACACGCCGCTCGCGGAGTCGGGCATCATCGGCACCGCCATCGGGCTCGCGATGCGCGGCTACCGGCCCGTGGTCGAGATCCAGTTCGATGGCTTCGTCTACCCCGGCTTCGACCAGATCGTCTCGCAGCTGGCGAAGATGACCGCGCGGCACCGCGGCGCCGTTGCGATGCCGGTCGTGATCCGCATCCCCTACGGCGGCCACATCGGCGCCGTCGAGCACCACCAGGAGAGCCCCGAGGCGTACTTCGCCCACACCGCCGGCCTGCGGGTCGTGAGCCCGTCGACCGCGAACGACGCGCACTGGATGCTGCGCGAGGCGATCGCGAGCGACGACCCGGTCATCTTCCTCGAGCCGAAGGCGAAGTACTGGTCGAAGGGCGAGGTGCTGCCCGAGCCGACTGCCGGGCTGCACCGCTCGGTGATCGCGCGCTCCGGCACCGACGTGACGCTCATCGGCCACGGCGCCATGGTGCACGTGCTGCTGCAGGCCGCCGAGATCGCCGAGCACGAGGGCACCTCGTGCGAGGTCGTCGACCTGCGCTCGCTCTCGCCGATCGACTGGGCGCCGCTCGTCGAGTCGGCGCAGCGCACCGGCCGCGTCGTCGTCGCGCAGGAGGCGCCCGGCCACGTCTCGGTCGGCAGCGAGATCGCCGCGACGGTCGCAGAGCGCGCCTTCTACTCGCTCGAGGCCCCCGTGCTGCGGGTGTCGGGCTTCGACGCGCCTTTCCCGCCCGCCCAGCTCGAGGACGTCTACCTTCCCGACGCCGACCGCGTGCTCGCCGCGGTCGACCGCGCCATGGCCTACTGACGAGCCCGCAGAGACCCGCTGACCGCCGTACCGCCCCGACCGACCGACCGACCGACCGCCCGACCGACCGCCCACCGACGCCGACCGACCCGAGGAGTCCCCATGCAGGAGTTCCGACTGCCCGACCCGGGCGAGGGCCTGACCGAGGCCGAGATCGTCACCTGGCGCGTGAAGCCCGGCGACGCCGTGCGCGTCAACGACGTGCTGCTCGAGGTCGAGACCGCCAAGTCGCTCGTCGAGCTGCCGAGCCCGTTCGAGGGCACGGTCGAGGCGCTGCTGGTCGAGGAGGGCCAGACCGTCGAGGTCGGCGCGCCCATCATCCGCGTCTCCGGCGGCGATGCGGATGCGGTGGCCGCGCCCAAGGAGGAGACCGAGCAGGCGGTCGAGCAGGATGAGGAGGGCGGCGCCGTGCTCGTCGGCTACGGCGTGCGCGGGGGCGCCCAGACCCGCAGGCGGAAGCCGCGCACGGTCGAGGATGCGCCCGAGCCGGCAGCCGTGTCCGAGGCCGCGACCACGCCCGCGTCAGCATCCGCGCCGGCACCCGAGTCTGCGCCGGCGCCAGAGTCCGCACCGGCACCGAACGCAACATCTGCGCCCGCGCCGGCCGACGCATCCGCCGGTCGTGCGCTCGCCAAGCCGCCGACGCGCAAGCTCGCGAAGGACCTCGGCGTCGACCTCGCCGCGCTGACGGGCACGGGCGCCGTCGGCGAGGTGACGCGCGACGACGTCATGCAGGCGGCGCAGGCGCCAGCATCGTCCGCGGGCGCCGCAGCAGCGGGCTCGGCTGCCGCGCCCGCCGCGCCCGCCGCCGGCACCGCCGCCCCGGCCGCAGCCCGCCCCGCCGCGTGGACGGGCGGGCGCGAGGAGCGCATCCCCGTCAAGGGCGTGCGCAAGGCGATCGCGCAGGGCATGGTCGAGTCGGCGTTCACCGCGCCGCACGTGTCGGTGTTCACCGACGTCGACGCGACGCGCACGATGGAGTTCGTCAAGCGGCTCAAGACCTCGAGCGACTTCGAGGGCGTGAAGGTCTCGCCGCTGCTCATCATGGCGAAGGCGATCCTGTGGGCGATCCAGCGCTCGCCGCACGTGAACTCGACGTTCGCGGGCGACGAGCTCGTCGTGCACCACTACGTGAACCTCGGCATCGCCGCCGCCACGCCGCGCGGCCTGCTCGTGCCCAACATCAAGGACGCGCAGGACCTCTCGCTCGTCGAGCTGGCACGGGCGCTGCAGCAGCTGACCGCGACGGCGCGCGACGGGAAGACGCCGCTGGCAGACATGCAGCACGGCACGTTCACCATCACGAACATCGGCGTGTTCGGCATGGACACCGGCACGCCGATCCTGAACGCGGGCGAGACCGGCATCATCGCGCTCGGCACGATCCGCCAGAAGCCGTGGGTCGTCGACGGCGAGGTGCGGCCGCGCTGGGTCACGACCGTCGGCGGCTCCTTCGACCACCGGGCGGTCGACGGCGACGTCATCAGCCGCTTCGTCGCCGACGTCGCGTCGATCCTGGAGGAGCCGGCGCTGCTGCTCGATTAGCCGCAGTGCCGGACTACTCGAAGAGCGGGCCCGCCTCCGGCCGCCACCACTCGTCGTCGGGCCCGGGCGGCATCTGCCGCTTGTGCTCGGAGCGGTCGTAGCGCGCGATGATCTGCGCTGCGGCCTCGTCAGCCACGGGCTCGCCGCGCAGGAACGCGTCGATCTGCTCGTACGCGAGGCCGAGCTCGGCCTCGTCGGTCTGGCCGGGCTTCTCGTCCAGCAGGTCGGCGGTCGGCGGCTTCTGCCACAGCCGCTCTGCCGCCTCGAGCTCGCGCAGCAGCTCCTTGCCCTGGCCCTTCGTGAGCCCGGCGAGCGGCAGCAGGTCGGCGCCGCCGTCGCCGTACTTCGTGTAGAAGCCGGTGATGGCCTCGGCGGCGTGGTCGGTGCCGAGCACGAGCAGCCCGAGCTGCCCCGCGATCGCGTACTGCGCCACCATGCGCGCCCGCGCCTTCACGTTGCCCTTGTGGTAGTCGCTCACGGGGCCGATCGCGCCCTCCACGGCGGCCTCCAGCGCATCCACGCCCGGCTTCACGTCGACGGTGACCTCGCGGTCGGCCCGGATGAAGTCGAGCGCGAGCTGCGCATCCGCCTCGTCGCGCTGCACGCCGTAGGGCAGCCGCACGGCCACGAACGTGGCGTCGCCGCCCGCGTCGCGCACGCGCTCGGCCGCGAGCTGCGCGAGGCGGCCGGCGAGCGTGGAGTCCTGGCCGCCGGAGATGCCCAGCACGAAGCCGCGCGCGCCCGTCGCCGTGAGGTAGTCGACGAGGAAGCGGATGCGTCGCTCGAGCTCTGCGGGCGGGTCGATCGAGGGCCGTGCACCGAGGGCCGCGATGATGGCCGACTGCCGGCTGCCGTTGGGGGAGCGCTCCATGCCGCGAGCCTACGCGCGCCGTGCTGGAGCTGCCATCAGCCCCGAGATTGACAATCGTTCTCAACAGCACGTAGCGTTGCCATGCACGGCCCGCCCGTGAACCGGGCAGGGAACCGGTCGTGCTGGACAAGGAATCTCATGCGGATGCTTCCCGCTCTCGGCGCCGCCGGCGCCATGACCCTGCTGCTGACCGGCTGCGCCGGCGCCGCGACCGGCGCGGACCAGGCCGGCGACCGGCTCGAGATCGTCACGACGACCACGCAGCTGGCCGACGTGACGCGCGAGCTCGTCGGCGATGCCGCGGAGGTGACGAGCCTGCTGCAGCCGGGCGCCTCGGCGCACGCGTTCGACCCCGGCCCCGCGGCCCTCACGGCGCTCGCGGACGCCGATCTGCTCGTGATCAACGGCGCCGGGCTCGAGACCTGGCTCGACGGCACGGTCGAGGCCTCGGGCTTCGACGGCACGGTCGTCGACACCTCGAGCGCGCTCGAGCTCATCCCCGCCGAGGACGATCCGCACGAGGGCCACGACCATGGCGCCGAAGCCGGCCACGAGGGCGAGACGGCCGAGGAGCACGCCGTGCACGAGGACCACGATCACAGCGCGGAGCCCGGTCACGAGGGTGAGTCCGCCGAGGAGCACGCTGAGCACGCGGAGCACGCCGGCGAGGAGACCGCCGGCCACGAGGGCCACGACCACGGCGCGTTCGACCCGCACGTGTGGACCGATCCGGCCAACGTGATCCTGCAGGCGGAGGCCATCGTGGACGCCGTGACCGCGGCCGACCCCGATGCCGACATCGACGCATCCGCCACCGCCTACCTCGAGCGC
>DASSWM010000311.1:0-14378 GCA_035704865.1 Agrococcus sp. | reverse complement strand
GAGGGGCTCGACGGCGGCTACCCCGACAGCTTCGACGCGCGCGTCTACGCCTGGTCGCGCACCCGCCAGCACGACATCGCCGACACGCTCGCCGCTGCCCTGCACGACCACTCGATCGACGACGCGCTCGCCGACTGGGTGCAGGGCAAGCGCATCGTCGGCATCATGGGCGGCCACGCGCTGCGCCGCGACTCGGAGGAGTACCGGCAGGCGGCGCACCTCGCGCACGGCCTCGCGCGGGCGGGCCGCGTCGTCGCGACCGGCGGCGGCCCGGGCGCGATGGAGGCCGGCAACCTCGGCGCCCGCGCCGTCGCGCTCTCCCCCGACCAGCTCGACACCGCGATCGACGAGCTCGCGGCCGTGCCGTCGTTCCACGGCTCGATCCCCGAGTGGATCGCCTCGGCCCGCTCGGTCGCGGCGCGCGTCGGCGACGGCGCCTCCCTCGGCATCCCCACCTGGCACTACGGCCACGAACCGCCCAACTCGTTCGCGACCTCGATCGCGAAGTACTTCCAGAACTCGGTGCGCGAGGACATCCTGCTGCGCGTCGCGAGCGCCGGCATCGTCGTGCTGCCCGGCGGCGGCGGCACCGTGCAGGAGATCTTCCAGGACGCGTGCGAGAACTCCTACGCGGCCGAGGGCGCCTGGGCGCCGCTCGTGCTGCTCGGCGAGCAGTTCTGGACCGAGACGCTGCCCGCGTGGCCGCTGCTGCAGGCCGTCATGCGGAACCGGCCGGGCGAGGCCGGCATCGCGCTCGTCGACACGGTGGCGGATGCGGTGGCCGAGATCGCGGCGTTCGAGCCGGCCGAGGGGGGCTCGGAGGCCGGGCTGCACGGGCCCGCCCCGGAGGACCGCCGCTGAGCGGCCTGCGCGCGCTCCCCGGAAGGCCGACGCCGAGCCGCAGTCGCGGGCGCACCGGCCCGCGCCACGCCTACCGCCGCGCGAGCTCCATCGCCGTCCGCAGGTCGGCGACGAGCGCCTCGAACGCGTCGTCGTAGCCGTCGCGGTCGCGCAGCCGCAGGAGCGACGACGGGTGGGCGGTGATGAGCGCGACGCCGGCGCCCTCGAGCGGGATGGCGCTGCCGCGCTCCGCGCCGATCCGCACGTCGCGGCCGAGCACCGCGCGGCCCGCGGTCGCCCCGAGGCAGACGACGACGCTCGGCCGCACGATGTCGAGCTCGCGCTCGAGCCACGGGTGACAGGCGACGATGTGGCGCACGGCCGGCCGCTTGTGGATGCGGCGGGCGCCGCGATCCTCGTGCCGGAAGTGCTTGACGGCATTCGTGAGGTAGACCGCGTCCCGCGGGACGCCGGCGGCGTCGAGCGCCTCGTCGAGCACGCGGCCGGCGGGGCCGACGAACGGCTCGCCCTCGCGGTCCTCGCGGTCGCCCGGCTGCTCGCCGACGAGCATGAGCGCCGCGCTGCGCGGACCGGTCGAGCTCACGGCGGTCGCGTCGCGGTGGAGCTCGCAGCCGCGGCACTCGTGCACCGCCTGCCGCAGCGAGGGCAGCCCGCCGCGGGCAGGCACCCACGGGCTCGCGTCGTCGCTCATGCGGCGAGGGTAGCCCGCTCGCATCCAGCCGCTCCAGGGTCTCGCGACTCGTGCCGCCTCGCGCCGGGCGCTGCTCGACGTCGAGCCCTCCCGGCTCGCATGCCGGAGCGCGACGGGCTCAGCTCCCACCCGGGAGCGCTACGGGCTCAGCTCCCCCGCGATGCGGCGCTCGATGTCGTGCGCGGTCGCCTCCGGCAGCGCGATGAGCCCGTCGAGCTCCTTGCGCGCCTGCTTGTAGGCCGACTGCCGCTCGGCAGGCGTCGACGCGTCGTTCTCGGCGAGCGCCATGAGCCGCTGCGCCGACTGCAGCCTGCCCCGCTCGGCGTCGCTGAAGCCCGTCTGCGCGCGCCGCTTCGCCTCGCGCACGGCCGCCTCGAACGCCACCTCGTAGTCGCGCACCGCCTCGCGGTACCGCTCGAGCGCACCGGCCGCGCGCAGCTCGGCCGGCTCGTGCGGCCGCAGGCCGTCGGCGACCCGCTTCGCCCGATGGAACGTCTGCGTGAGCGGCTCGCGCATGTCGGTCATGAGGGGGTAGTCGATGAGCTTCGCGACGTCGAGCTCGAAGTCGAGCCAGCGCCGGTCCACCTCGTCGTGCTCGGCGAGGATGCGCTCGATCTGCCGGTCCCGGTCCGCCGCCCGCTCTGCCGCATCCGCCTCGGGCTGCTGCTGCGGCATGCCGGCGACGGGCTGCATCGGGGCGCGACGGATGCGCTCCAGCTCGATGCGGTCGCGTCGCCGGCGCTCGTTGTACTTCGCGACGCCGCCGATCCATCCGCCGACCACGGGCCCGACGATGAAGATGAGCCACCAGTAGCTGCCGGCGAAACGCAGGATCTCCTCCACCCTGAGAACCTATCGGCCCAGCGAAGCACCGGCCTGGAACCGCACAGGCAGCGGTGCCAGGATCGTCGCGACGGCCCGCGCCGGGCCGGGAGGAGGCCACCATGTCCGACATCCGCAATCCCCTGCAGGGCCGCACCGAGCCGACGCCGCCCTCGACCACGATCGCCGAGTTCGACACGTACGAGGAGGCGCAGGCGCTCGTCGACCGGCTGAGCGACGCGAAGTTCGCGGTCGAGCACGTGCGCATCATCGGCACGGGCCTCACGTCGGTCGAGCAGGTGCTCGGGCGCATGACCTACGGCCGCGCCGCGCTCACGGGCGCGCTCGGCGGCGCCTGGTTCGGCCTGTTCGTCGGCCTGCTGTTCGGCCTCATCATCGTGAGCTCGTGGGCGTGGGTGATCTGGGCCGTGCTGATGGGCGCGGCGTTCGGCATGATCGCCGCGGTCGTGCAGCACGCGATGACCGGCGGCAAGCGCGACTTCACGAGCGTGCGCGCGATCCAGGCGGCCCGCTACGGCGTGCAGGTGACGAACGAGCACGCCGCAGAGGCCGTGCGCGTCATGGGGCAGGCGCCGCCCGCGGCGTGAGCTCCTCGCCGGCGTCACCGCCCGGCTCCCCGTCCCGACCGAAGTCGTCGCGCGCAGCGTCGTCGCGCGCGGCGCCGACGGGCGCAGCCTCGTCGCCGGCCGCGCCGTCGACGTCGTCGTGCTCCGGCTCGTCCGGCACCGTGTCGGCGGGCTTGCGCAGCCAGAACGTCGCCGCGACGCCCACGACCCACAGCGCCGCGGCGCCCATGAACGCGATGCGGGCGCCCTCGAGCAGCGCCGCGCCGTCGGCGACGCCCTGCTCGATCAGCTGACCCTGGCGCGTGGCCATGATCGTCACGAACGCCGCGGTGCCGGCGGCGCCGGCGACCTGCTGCACCGTGCCGACCATCGCCGAGCCGTGCCCGTAGAGGTGCTTCGGCAGCGACGCGAGCGAGACGGTGAACAGCGGCGGGAACGTGAAGGCGAAGCCGAGCATGAGCACCATCTGGATCGCGAGCACGATCCACCACGGCGTCGTCACCTGCAGCTGCGTGTAGAGCACGAGCGCGGCGAGCACGACCATCGCGCCCGGGATGACGAGCGGGCGCGGCCCCCAGCGGTCGTAGAGGTTGCCGACCACCGGCCCGAGCAGGCCCGTCAGCAGCGCGCCCGGCATCGTGATGAGGCCCACGTGCAGCGGCTCGAGCCCCATCGAGTCCTGCAGCACGAGCGGCAGCATGATGAGGGTGCCGAACATCGCGGCCATCGCGATCGTCATGACGACGACGGATGCGGTGAACAGCGGGTGCCGGAAGGTGCGCAGGTCGAGCAGCGCGTCGTCGCTGCGCTGCAGCCGCACCTGCCGCAGCACGAAGGCGAGCAGGCCGAGCACGCCGACGGCGAGCGAGACGGGCAGCTGCCACGCAGGCAGGCCCTCGGCGCCGATGAGCGAGAGGCCGTAGACGAGGCCGCCGAAGCCGAACGCTGCGAGCGGGATCGAGAGCGCGTCGAGCTTGGGCCGGTGCGCGATCGGCTCGCCGCCGAGGTTGCGGGCGCCCAGGAGCAGCATGACGAGCGCGAGCGGCGCGACGCCCAGGAAGATCCAGCGCCAGGACGCGAACTGCAGGATGGCGCCGGAGACGGTCGGGCCGAGCGCTGGCGCGACCGACATCACCATCGAGATGGTGCCCATGAAGGCGCCGCGCCGCGACGGCGGCACGAGCTGCATGACGGTCGTCATGAGCAGCGGGAAGACGATCGCGGTGCCCGAGGCCTGCACGACCCTGCCGAGCAGCAGGAGCGGGAACGAGGGCGCGAAGCCCGCGATGATCGAGCCGAGGATGAAGGCGCCCATCGCGGCGACGTAGAGGGTGCGCTTGCTGAAGCGCGCCATGAGCCAGCCGGTCGTCGGGATGACGACGGCCATCGTGAGCATGAACGCCGTGGTCAGCCACTGCGCGCCGCGCTCGTCGATGTCGAGCGCGGGGTCGGCGATGAGCGTCGAGATGGCGACGTTCATCGCGGTCTCGTTGAGGATGACGACGAACGCCGACACCAGGAGCGTGGCGATGACGAGGGCGCCGCCGGCCGGGAGGCGGGCGGGCTGCGTGGAGGGATGGGGCTGCGGCGTGGGCCGCTCGTGCTGCGTGTCGGTCTGCATGGTGCTCTCGTGAAGGCGACGAAGATCCAGCGGGATCGCTCCCGCTGGGTGCGCGTCGCTGCGTGAAGGGAAGCAGCGCAGTCGGCAGCCGGTGGCTGTCAGGCCTGCGGGGCCTCCATGAAGAAGAAGTCGATGATGTGGCCGTCGGGATCGGTGAGCTGGCCGCCGTACATGCCCCACTCGTTGTCCTCGACGGGCTTGGAGAGGGTACCGCCTGCGGAGGTGCCTGCGGAAGAGAACGCATCGACCTCCTCGCGGCTTCCCAGCAGCATCGCCAGCAGGTTCTCGAGCGCGCCGCGGCCGGCGCGCTGCTGGCCGCCCACGAGGAACTCGTCGAACTTCTCGTGCTCGAGCAGCATGATCGCCACCTGGTCGCTCACGACCATGCAGCTCGTCGTCTCGTCGCTGAAGTCCGGGTTCTTCGAGAAGCCGAGCGCCTCGTAGAAGCCCGTCGCGCGACCGATGTCGGCGACGGCGTAGTTCGGGAAGACCATCTGCACTGCCATGACCGCTCCTGGAGCTCGAACCCTCGTGTGAACGGCGTTCACATTAGCGCATGCCGCGGCGTAGGATCAAGGGCGATGGCGAGATCGGGCTACTTCCACGGCGACCTGCGTCGGGCGCTGCTCGACGCGGGGCTCGAGGCCGCCCGTGCCGAGGGCCCCGAGGGCGTCAGCGTGCGGGAGCTCGCGCGCGTCGTGGGCGTCGCGCCCTCCGCGGTCTACCGGCACTTCGAGGCCCACGAGCAGCTGCTCTCCGACCTGGCGCTGCGCGCCCAGTCGATGGTCGCGGACGCGATGGAGGAGCGCGTCGCCGCCGTGCCCACGGGCGACCGCCGGACCTGGGCGGACGGCGCGATCGCGGCCGTCGGCATCGGCTACGTGGAGTTCGCGTGGCAGGAGCCCGGCTGGTTCCGGCTCGCGTTCCGCACGCACGGCGACCTGCAGGCGGCGCACGACGAGCGCGGCAGAGGCGCCTGCGGCCGCACGCCGTACGAGCAGCTGGAGCGCGCGCTCGACGCCCTCGTCGAGGTCGGCGAGCTGACCGAGCAGAACCGCGCGGGTGCTGAGGCGCTCGCGTGGTCGGCGGTGCACGGGTTCGCGATGCTCACGGTCGAGGGTCCGCTGCGCTCGCTCGACGCGGCGACCAAGGCGTCGTTCGCCGCCCGCGTCGTGGAGATGGTGCGCCTCGGGCTCGCCCAGTGCGGCACGGCGGGCGAGCCGTCGACGCCCGGCGGCGCGAGCGGCCGCTGATCGCGTCGTGCCGGTGACCGGATCGGGAGGCGGCGCGCAGCCGGCCCGCGGCGCGTTCTGGCGCGAGAGCCTGCTGGGCCTTCGGCCCGCACGCCGGCGCGCACCGCATCGCGGTCCGCGCCGCGATCTCGACCCTCGTGCCGCTCGCGGTGCTGCTCGCGATCGGCCATCCCGAGTGGGCGATGGTCTCGGCGCTCGTGCCCGTCTCGACGCCGACGTTCGCAGCCGGCATCGTGCGCGGCACCCACCGCATCCTCGGCACGACCATCGGCGTGGTGGTGGCGGCCGGCCTGCTCGCGCTGCAGCCGACGGCGCTCTGGATCGTCGTGCTCGTCGTGGCGTTCACGTTCGCGACCGAGCTGCTCGTGGGCCGCAACTACGGCATCGCGATGGTCACCATCACGCCGCTCGCGCTGCTCGCCGTGCACCTCGCCTCGCCGACGCCCGCCGAGGTGCTGCTCGTCGACCGGCTGGTGGAGTCGGTCGTCGGCGCCCTCATCGGCATCGGGGTCGGCTTCGCCACGCGGCGCTGGGGCGCGCGCCTCGCCTAGCGCCGGGCCGCGCAGGCGCCTGTGGTATCAAGATGGCATGCCCTCGGATCCGTCGCGAGACCGCGATCCGCATGACGCATTCGCCACGCGCGTCGTGACCCTCCCGAACGCCATCACGCTGCTGCGGCTGCTGCTGCTCGTGCCCGTGTGCTGGCTCATCGTCGTCGGCGCGGAGGGCTCCTGGTGGCCGGTCGTGCTGCTGGCGCTGTGGGCATCGACCGACTGGATCGACGGCGTGCTCGCGCGGGCCCTCGGCCAGACCTCGCGCCTGGGCGAGGTGATGGATCCGATCGCCGATCGCGTCGGCATCATCGGCGTCACGCTCGCGCTCGCGATCGGCGGCGCGGTCGACTGGTGGATCCTCATCGTCATCTTCGCCGTCGACGTCGCGACGGTCGTGCTGGCCGGCAGGGCGGCGCGCGACGGCACCATCCACGTCTCCTGGATCGGCAAGGTGCGCACGGCGCTGCTGCTGACGGCGATCGTGGTGCTGCTGCTCGGCCACACCGTGCTGAGCTGGGCGACGCCGATCGGCATGACCCTCATGCTGATCGGGCTCGGGCTGCACATCGTGGCCGGAGTCGACTACATGCTGCAGGCGCGTCGCGCGCGCCGGGTGCAGACTGGTTCCCGATCGAACGCAGAGGGGGCGCGATGACCGACTGGCACGAAGACCGCGAACGGCTCGCGGCGCAGGTCGAGGATCTGATGGCGGGCTGGCACGACTCCGTCGAGCGCGTGCCGGGCGAGGACGGCGACGACGACACGATCGTCGGGCGCGACGGCGATCGCGTCGCGGCGATCCTGCTGCTCGACGAGGAGAACGTCGAGGCGATGGTCGAGGCCGAGGCCGAGGGCGAGCTCGCCCACTGGCTGCGCGATGAGCTCGCCGAGGACGCCGAGCGCGACGACGACGAGCTCGAAGAGGGCGACGACGACGAGCTCGACGCCGCGGCCGACGCCTGGCTGGGCGCCGACGAGAGCGACGAGGCGCCCGTGCCCGCCGAGGCTGCCGGCCCGGCGGATGAGGACGACTTCGACCTCGACGACTGGGACGACCCGGAGGCCGACGCGCTCATCGACGAGCTGCCGCGCTGATCGCAGGTCGCGGAGGCCGCGCGCCGCAGGCCCGCGGCCGCCCCGAGACGGCGGGGAATCAGACAGCGACGCCGCGCGTTGCCCCAAGCATGCAGATCGACATCTGGTCAGACATCGCGTGCCCGTGGTGCTTCATCGGCAAGCGCCGGTTCGAGACGGCGCTCGGCGCCTGGGAGCACAGGGACGAGGTCGAGGTCACCTGGCACTCGTACCAGCTCGACCCGACGCTCCCCGAGCACTACGACGGCACCGAGGCCGAGTACCTCGCGAGCCGCAAGGGCATGCCCCTCGAGCAGGTGCGGCAGATGTTCCAGCACGTCTCGACGCAGGCGGCGGGCGAGGGCCTGCGGTACGACTTCGACAGCCTCGTCGTCGCCAACAGCCTGCGCGCCCACCAGCTGCTGCACCTCGCGAAGGCCGAGGGCGTGGCGGATGCGGTGAAGGACGCGCTGCTGTCGGCCCACTTCGAGCACGGGGTCGACATCGGGAGCGTGGATGCGCTCGTCGCCATCGGCACGGAGGCCGGGCTGGGCGCGCAGGAGATCCGGGACGCGCTCGCGGACGAGCGCTACCTGCCGGCCGTGCGCGCCGACATCGCGCAGGCGCAGCAGCTCGGGGTGAACGGCGTGCCGTTCTTCGTCTTCGACATGCGGCTCGGCCTCTCGGGCGCGCAGCCGGCGGAGGTCTTCACGCAGGCGCTCGAGCAGGCTCGCGCGGCGTCGCTCGAGGAGGCCTCCGCGACGGTCGTCGAGTAGCGCGCAGCGCACGCGCATCGAGACGGCTCAAGCGAGTCCGATCTCGATGCGCCGGCTTCGCCGGCTGCTCGATCACCGAGGCGGGAGTGGGCGCCGCGCGAGGTAGACCCACTCGCGGCCGGGCCGGTCGGGCGCGTCGCGCACGTCGACGAGCTCGAGCCCCGCGTCTGCGAGCGAGCGCTCGATGGCCTCGCGGGGCCGGAACCGCAGCGTGGACGTCGAGTCGATGCGGTGCCCGTCGCGATGGAAGACGGTCGGCGAGACGAACGTGACGAGCGGTCCGCCCGGCGCGGCCTCGTCGACCGCGATCACCTCCACCCAGTCCTCGACCGGCCCCTCGTGCGGCACGTCGACGAGCTGCCGCGTGCGCTCGGGCGTCCAGTCGAGCCACGCGCGCCGCTCGGGCCTGCGCGCCTCGAGCACGAGCGTGCCGCCGGGCTGCAGCCGCTCGCGCGCGGCGACGAGCACGTCGTGCCAGTCGCGGTCGTCGAGGAAGACCTGGGCGACGTTCGCCGTCATGGTCGCGACGTCCACGGCCATCGCGGGCAGCGCATCCGCCGTCCCCACGTGCCACTCGACGCGCTCGGCGCCGGGCTTGCCGCGCGCGACCTCGACGGATGCGCGCGCGGGGTCGACGCCGACGACCCGGATGCCGCGATCGGCGAGCAGCAGGGCGAACGTGCCCGTGCCGCAGCCGATGTCGAGCACCGAGCGCGCGCCGAGCTCGTCGACGATCGCGAGGTAGACGTCGAGGTCGCTGCGATCCGGGTCGAGCGGGTCGTAGACGGCGGCGAGCCGCGGATCCTCGAAGATCGCGTCCGCCACCGCTCCCCTGCCCGCTACGCCTGCGCCGAGCGCGCCGCGATCGCGTCGCGCAGCATGCCGGCGACCGCCTCGAGGCGCAGGTCGCCGCTCGTGGGCTCGTCGCTCGCCGCGCCGTCGATCGCGCGGCCGATGAGGCCCGCCTTCGCGTCGAGCAGCTCGGCGATGCGCGTGTCGATCGTCTGCGCCGCGAGGATGCGCCACACCGTCACCGGCATCGACTGGCCGATGCGGTGGATGCGGTCGATCGCCTGCGTCTGCTCGGCGTCCGTCCACGAGAGCTCGGCGAGCACCATGTCGGCAGCGGCCTGCAGGTTGACGCCCACGCCGGCCGCCATGAGCGAGCACACGATGACCTGCACCGACTCGTCGTTCGTGAACGCGTCGATCGCCGCTTGGCGCTGCGTCGGGGTCTGGTCGCCGCGGATCGAGACCGTCTTGATGCCCGACTTCGCGAGCGTCTGCTCGGCGATGTCGAGCACGTCGATGTGCTTCGCGAAGAAGACCACCTTGCCGACCGAGTGCGCGAGCTGGCCCGCGTAGTCGGCGGCGAGATCGGCCTTGGCGCGGCCGATGCGGCGCGCGAGCGCGAACACGTTCTCGCCCGTGCCGCCCTCCTGCGTCTCGACCTCGCTGCGCGCGATGCGGCGCACGAGGTCGTCGTCGAGCGCCGCCTCGTCGCGGTCGCCGGAGCGCTGCGCGATCGCGGCGTCGTAGCGGCGCAGCATGCGGTCGACGAGCTCGCGCTCGGCGGCCCGGATCGAGCGCACCTCGGCCTCGTCGAGCTCGACCGGCAGATCGGCGATGCGGCGCGCGGGGATGTCGCTCGCGACGTCGATCTTGCGACGGCGCACGATGCCCATGTCGATCACGGCCTTGCGCGCCGCGGGGTAGAAGCCGCGGTCCATCGGCGTGAGGCCGATCTCCTCGAGCTCGTCCGTGAGCTCGGCGTTCGGCTCCTTGTGGTCGATCCAGCCGAGGAAGCGCCAGATGGCGCCGAAGTCCTCGATGTCGTTGATGAGCGGCGTGCCCGTGAGCGCCATGAGCAGCGGGTTGCCGACCCGCTCGCGCAGCGCCGTCGCGATCTGCAGCACGTGGCGCGACCGCTTCGAGCGCGTGTTCTTGATGAAGTGCGCCTCGTCGACGACCATGCCGCGGAAGCCGAACGACTCGAGCCAGCTCAAGTGGCGGTCGAGCACCTCGTAGTTGACCACCACGACGTCGGCGAAGGCGTCCAGCTGGTCGCCGTCGCCCTGCACCACGGCGGCCCGGCGGCCCGGCACCCAGCGCTCGGTCTCGCGCGCCCAGTTGATCTTCACGACGCTCGGTGCGACGACCAGCAGCGGGAACGCATCCGCAGCCTGCGCCGCGAGCAGCGCCTGCGCGGTCTTGCCGAGGCCCGGCTCGTCGGCGAGCAGGAACGTGCGGTGGCCCTCGCGGGCGGCCTGCACGAGCTCCGCCTGGTGGTGCATGAGCTCCTTGCCGCCGGGCGCGATGCGCTGCTTGGGCTCGGGAAGCGGCATGCAGGCGGGCCTGCCGTCGGCCGCGACCTCGAACGAGAGGTAGAGCGGCGAGAGCAGGTCGAAGCCCGCGAGCCGGTCGCGCTCGGGCTTGCGGCGCACGTGGTCGAGGTCGGGCTCGAGGAACGGGTTGGCCAGCTGCACGCGGCGCACCGACGGCGGCACGACCTGCGGCGCCTGCGGCTCCTTCGACTCGGGCTCCGGCTCGGGGGCGCGCTCGGGCTCGGGCTCGAGGCCCGCGGCGAGCATCATCTCGCGCTTGCGCTCCTTCACCGCGTCGGTGATGGGGGCGCCCTCGCCCAGCAGCGGCAGGAGCGTTGGCTCGCGGCTCGCGGCCTTCGCGAGGATGACGGCGATGCCGTCGAGCCGCTTGAGGTCCTCGGCGCGCTGCGCGTCGGTCAGGGCGGCGTCGGCGCGCACGCGTGCGCGCTCCTCGCGGGCGAGCATCGCGACGACCTGCAGCTTGACGCGGGTCGAGCGCGATGCGGCGCCGCGCTTGACGCCCGCCTCGACCTGCCGGACGGCGCGGGCGAGCTGCGGGATCAGCGCGTCGCGGTCGCGCGACGCGGGTTCGGGGGATGCGCCGGACTCCGGTGCATCGATGGTTGCGGCATCCGCCACATGTCCTCCATTCGAGGCGGGGCCGGCGATGCGGCCCCGGGATTCGTGCTGCGACGACCGACCGCTGCATGGCGGCGGATCATCGAGCCGGCGACGGCGGCTGCGGTGCACGGGATGCCGCGATGCGGCACCGACGGTGACCGGCGAGCTGACGCCTGCTCCCATGCTACCCGGTCGGGGCCGGAATGCGCGCAGGGCGGCATCCGCGCGCTGCGCGGCAGCGTGCGGTGCGGCGCGATCCCGGCGGCGGGATCGCCCGGATCAGCCCTCGAGCAGCTTCGCGAGCCGGTCGATGGAGGCGAGCAGGTTCTCGGAACGCGTGCCGCGCGCTCGCTCGAGGCGCCGCTCGTCGTGCAGCTCGGTCCAGTCGTACGTGTGGGTCACGCGCGTGCCGTCGCCCTCGGGCTCGAGCTCCCAGCGCCAGAGCTGCCCGATGGGCGGCGAGCCCTCCTCGGCCGGCTTCCACGCGATGCGGCGGCCCTCCTCGAACTCGACCACGTGGTTCTCGCGGATGGCGCCCGACGTGAGCGCCATCGAGAACACCTCCCCCGTGCCGCGCACCCGCTGCCCAGCGGGCGCCTCGCCGAGATTGTCGTTGCCGTCCCACTCGGGCTGCTTCGCCGGGTCGGCGATGTGCTCGAAGATGACGTCGGCGGGAGCCGCGATGATGCGGCTCGCCTGCACGACGCGGGACTCGTGGGTGTCGTTCATGCCGCCATCGAAGCACGAGCGCGACCGGAACCGCCATCGTCGGCCGCCCGACGCATCCGCCCGCCATTGATCGCCCTCGGCGACCGGAGTAGACATGGGGCAGGCACCGAGACGCGCGGAGGGAGCTCGTCATGACCGCTGAGGCCGCACGCAAGTACCCGATCTTCCCGCCGTTCACCGAATGGGTCGACGCATTCGCGCTCATGGGCGGCTGGGACGGCAAGAGCCCGCTGCCGGGCATCCGCGTCGAGGAGATCGTCGAGGACGACGCGTTCATCGTGCACGCCGAGCTGCCAGGGCTCGACCCCGACCGCGACATCGACGTCATGGTGGAGCACGGCATGCTGCGCATCCACGCCGAGCGGCATCCCGACAAGCGCGAGCCGCAGCGCACCGAGTTCCGCTACGGCGCGCTCGCCCGCGACATCCGGCTGCCGCAGGGCGCGCAGGACGACGACATCACCGCCGCGTACGAGGACGGCATGCTCACCGTGCGCGTCGGGCTCGGCCCCGTCTCGCCGAAGCTGCGGCACATCACGATCGAGCACAAGTAGAGCGAGCGTCAGCCGCGCGCCTCGATCCAGTCGCGGAGGACGGATGCGTGGCTCGGCTCGATCTCGCGCACGGCGGTCACGAAGGTGACCCGCTCGTGCCCCTCGAGCACCGTCTCGTCGTACGCCCGCTTGATCGCGATCGCCATGGCGCCAGGCTAGGCGGCGTGGGCGGCCGATGGCAGGGTGAGGCGCACAGGAGGAGACGATGCCCGACTTCGAGATCCACCCCGCCACGCACGCGCGGTTCGCCGACGTCGCCGCGGTGATCGGCCCCAAGCGGCCCGACGCGACGGTGTGCTGGTGCCTCAGCCATCGCATCGACGCGAAGATCAACCGCAGCCTGCGCGGCACTGAGCGCGGCGAGCTCGTCGAGCAGCTCACGCGCGAGCCCGTCGCGCCGGGCGTGCTCGCCTACGAGGGCGACGAGGTCGTCGGATGGGCTGCGGTGGCTCCGCGGTCGGAGCTCCCGTTCCAGCGCTCCCGGCTCATCCCCCACGTCGACGACCAGCCGGTCTGGTCGATCTGGTGCATCCGCGTCAAGCCCGGGCACCGCGGCAAGGGCGTCTCGCACGCGCTGCTCGCCGGCGCCGTCGACTACGCGGCATCGCAGGGCGCGCCGGCGGTCGAGGGCTACCCGGCCGACAACCGCGGCGAGAAGGTCGATCTCACGATGGCCTTCGTCGGCACGCGCGCGCTCTTCGAGCACGCCGGCTTCGAGCTCGCGGCAGCCACCGACTCGGTCGCGGGCGGCTTCCCGCGCGTGCTCATGCGCAAGCAGCTCGGCCGGCGCTGAGGGGGCGGCGGCTCACTCCGCGGCGCGCTCCCGCAGCTCCTCGAGCGCCTTCTCGAGCCGGCGCTGCGTGGTCTCGGCCGCCTTCGCCTCGCGGATCGAGCGCGCCATCTCCTTGCGCCGCGACGGCGCGAGCGCCTCGAACGCGGCCTTCGCCGCGGGATCCTCGTCGAGCGCCGAGGCGAGCTCGGGCGGCAGCTCGATCGGGCGCTCGCCGGTGTCGAGCGCGATCAGCGCCTCGACCTCGTCGCCGTAGGCGATGCCGAGCTCGTCGCGCGCCGCCTTGCTCAGGCCGATCATGCTCTGCCCGCCCATCTGGCCGATGCGCAGCCGCGCGGTGCGGTCGCCGATCGTGACCGTCACGGGCGCGTTGCGGGCGCCGCCGAGCGACGACACCTGCTCCTCGGTGAGCGGGATGGAGGCCGCAGGCCCCTGCTGCACGATCGTGGTGCGGATGCGGAGCTCTTCCATGCGCGCCAGCGTACGACGGGCTGGCCGTGGGCGACAGCGCGAGCCTAGGGTTGCCGCATGGGACGGCGGATGTTCGCGGCGGTCGTGCCGCCGGAGGACGTGCGGGAGGATCTCGCCGAGTTCCTCGACGTGCGCGACGGGCTGCGCTGGACGCCCCCCGATCGCATGCACCTGACGCTCGCGTTCCTGCCCGACGTGCCTGAGCGCATCCTCGAGCCGCTCGAGGAGCGCCTCGCCGCGGCGGTCGCCGACCTCGAGCCGTTCACGTGCTCGCTCGCGGGTGCAGGGGCGTTCCCGCACCCGGATCGCCCTGCGCTGCTATGGCTGGGCGTCGGCGAGGGCGCTCCGCAGCTCGAGCGCCTCGCGCTGCGCGTGCGAGGCGCCGCGAGCGCCGTCGGCGCCGCGCCCGACGGCAAGCGCTTCCTGCCGCACCTCACGCTCGCCCGGCCGCCGCGCGACCGCAGCGCCGTGCGCTGGCTGCGGGTGCTCGACACCTTCCGCTCCACGCCGTGGCGGGTGCGCGAGATCGAGCTCGTCGCCTCCCACCTGGGGGAGGGGCCACGGCATCGGCCACGTCACGAGACGGTCGCCCGGCCGGCCCTGTCGGGGGAATGATCGGACACTTGGGGCACTCGGGGCACGTAGTGCGG
>DASSWM010000310.1:0-6260 GCA_035704865.1 Agrococcus sp. | reverse complement strand
GATGGGCAGTCCTCCCCATCGCGGTGGTGGGGGTGGTTCCGTAGCGTGGGGTGCAGGTGGTCCGGTCGGGCCGCAGAACTCGATTCGATGAGGAGACGGCTATGAGCGACTTCGGTGCCTCTTATTCCGAGATGGAGTCCGTGGCGGGCAAGCTCGACACGGGCAAGGAGGACATCTCCGGTGTCCTGAAGGACCTGAAGAGCCAGGTCGACACGCTGCTGGGTGAGGACTTCAAGACGCAGCACGCGTCGGGCAAGTTCGGTGAGGGCTATGAGGAGCTGACGACGGGTCTGGAGCAGGCCATCGAGGGCATCTCCGACATGGGTGAGGCGCTGCGCGGCATGATGCAGGCGATCCAGTCGCTGGACGAGCAGATGGCTGGCGGCTGAGCCGACCGGACCAGGCAGCAGGGGCCCGACCGCGACGGTCGGGCCCCTGCTCGTCCGCGCGAGTGTGTGCGCGAGACGACGGCGACGCCATGGGCAGTCCTGCCCATTCTGCGGACGCGGGCCGCCACGTAGCGTCGGCCTCGGCGAGGAGGCGCGATGACCGACATCCGGATCGGGTACGGCGACCTCGACGGCGCCGTCGCGCACCTGGGCGTCGTCGCGAAGCAACTCGAGGCGTCGGACGAGACGAGCGCCGCCGCGGCGGCTGCGGTCGGCCACGACGGCCTCGCCCACCAGGTGCTGGCGTTCGCCGACACGTGGGACGACAACCGGGAGCGCTTCCAGGAGGCGGCCGAGGCGCTCGCCGCGGCGGTGGAGGAGATCGCGACCGCGTTCCGGCAGGCCGACGCGCGGCTGGCGGCCGACGGATGAGCCTCGAGCAGCTCAGCGGCGAGTGGTCGGCGGTCGAGGGCCACGGCGACACCTACCTGCGCACGGCGCGCGCGATCGAGCAGGCGATCGAGCACCTGCAGGCGATCCGCGACGAGGACGTCACGATCGCCCGCTCGTTCGACCGCGTGCGCGAGGCGGCGGGCGAGGTCTCCGAGCAGATCGGGCTCGCGACCTCGCGCTACGAGGTCACGGGCCGCTCGCTCGTGGAGTACGCCGAGGAGCTGCGGCTCGCGCAGCAGCGCGCGGACGCCGCGATCGACGAGCACGGCGAGGCAGCCGCGCGGCTGCGCGGCGCCCTCGCCGAGCGCGACGCGCTCGCCGGCCTCCCGACGCATGCGGACGCATCCGTCACCGCCGCCCGCGAGCTGCGGATCGCGGAGCAGCAGGCGATCGCCGACGCCCAGGCGGCCGCGGTCGCGGAGGCGGAGGAGGCGTGGCGCGCCGCGCGCGAGCACAAGGAGCAGGCGGCCGAGCTCGCGGCGGCGCGCATCCGCGACGAGCTCGCGGGCGCGTCGATCAACGACACGCTCTGGGACGACGTGCGGGGCGCGGTCGCCGACGTCTTCGAGGCGATCGCGGACGCGCTCGTCGAGGTGCTCGCGTGGCTCGGCGCGATCGTGCTCACGGCCGTCGCGGTCGTGGTGGCGGCGGCGCTCGCGATCGCGGTCATGGCGACCGGCCTCGTCGGCATGCTCATCGGCGGGCTCGCGCTGCTCGTGCTCGCCACCTGGGTCGCGAACGGCGGCGCCGAGGCCTTCATCGGCACGCTCGTCGCGACCGGCTCGCTCGAGGCCGCGCTGGTCGGCGGCGTCATCGGCTGGCTGCACGGCACGCTGCCGTGGCTCGCGGCATGGCTCATCGCGGGCGACGCAGGCACGCCCGTGCTGCTGTGGCAGGCGGAGCAGGAGCCGAAGCACGGACGCACGGGCACCCACGGCGACTACCTCGCGCGGCTGCAGGCCGACAGCCGCGCGGCCGACGCGCACGCGGACGGGCCGGGGCTCGACCCGCAGTCGGCGACCATGGTGCGGGTCACGGCCGTCACGGGCTCCGGCGGCGAGACCGTGTACCGCGTCAGCATCCCGAGCACGCAGCGGTTCCTGCCCGGCGGCTCCGCCATCAACGACATCCACTCCGACGTCGCCGCCAAGCTCGGCGCCGGCCCGACGCAGCTCGAGCAGGCCGTGCGGCAGGCGATGGAGGCGGCGGGCGTGCCCCACGGGGCGAGCGTGCTGCTGTCGGGCTGGAGCCTGGGCGGCATCACGGCCGCGAACCTCGCGGCCGACCCCGACTTCGCGGGCGCGTACGACATCGACGCCGTGATCGTCGCGGGCGCGAGCGTCGACGACGCGGCCGTCCCGACCCACATCCCGGTGCTGGCCTTCGAGCACGCCGCGGGCGAGGGCGTCGCCGACCCCGTGCCGCACACGGAGGACCCCTCGAAGCCGCTCCTCGCCGACGCCCCGAACCGCACGACCGTGCGCGTGCCCGCGTCCGAGATCGCCGGCGCCGTGCCGCACCACGGCCTCGGCTACCAGCTGACGATGCAGCAGCAGGGCGACCGGCCCGGCTCGCGCGCGAGCACCTGGATGGCGCTGCACGACCTCGACCGCTACTTCGTCGGGCTCGAGCACCCGCACGCGGCGGTCTTCCGGCGGGGCGACTGACGTGGCGGCGATCGGCAGGGACGCGGCGGTCGAGGCCTCCGTCGGCGCGGTCGAGGACGTGCGGGCGGTCGAGGCGGCGATCGTGGTCGGCGGCGTTCCCGGCAGCCGCGGCGCGCGCGTGTGGGTGCTCGTCGACGACGGACGAGCGGATGCGTCCGGCCCGGTCGTGCGCGCGGCGCTCGACGCGCTCCGCGCCGGTCACGGCCCTGCCATCGCCGGCAGCATCGCGGTCGCCCGGCTCGTCGGCGGCGTGCACGAGCCCGTGCCGCCGCGCGAGCTCATCGCCGCGGCGGGCGTGACCGACGCGGCCGCGGCCGGCGACGAGCTGCTCTTCGGCGCCCGCACGCGCTGCACGGGGCAGCGGCCATGAGCGCCGCGAGCGCGGCAGGGGCGCCCACGGGGCTCGCGCTCGCGCTGCCCGGTCGCTGGTTCGCGCTCCCGATCGGCGATCCCGCCGCCCGGCGGCGCATCCGCGAGCTCGCCGACGAGCTGCACGGCGGCGCCGACGACCGCGCCGGTGCCCGCATCGGCCTGCGCCGCAGGCTCGAGGCCGCGCTCGAGCTGGCCGAGCGGCACCGCGCCGAGCAGGTGCACCTGGGGATCGCGCTCGAGACCGACGTGCCCATGCCAGCCGTCGCATCCGTCTACGCCGGCATCCCCGTGCCGACGGCGGCCGGCACGGCGCCCGAGGAGGTCATGGCGGCGCTCGTGCCGCTCGTGCTGCGCGCCGCGCACGAGCCGGCGGGCGGCACGGCCATGCAGGGGGAGGACGACCGCGTGCTCGAGGCCGGCGGCTCGTGGATCCTCCGCCGGCCGAGCGTGCGCGACGCCGGCGACGACGGCGGGCTCGCCGCGCTGTCGGTCGACTGCTGGATCACCGTGCCGGGCGCACGGCGTGCGGCGCTGCTGCACCTCGACGTGCCGCTCGTCGCGCCCGCCGGGCTGCTGCTGGCGCTGTGCGACGCGATCGCGATGGCGGCGCGGTTCGAGCGCGCTTGACCGCTTTTCCCCGTGCCGGTAACATCGAGCGGGTGTGCGCACAAGCGCGCCTTGCGTCATGCGCAGGGAGCGGGCGAGCTCACTGGGCCGCGGACCCGAGTCCACGACCCCCACGGCATATCCACCACCCCCGAATCATGCACGCGAGAGCGTGCGCGGTGGATCACCGATGGAGCCGGCCAGGCCGGCACACCACATCGAATCGCTGTCACCGTGCAGCAGGAAGAAGCAACGTGCCCACTATCCAGCAGCTGGTCCGCAAGGGCCGGTCGCCGAAGGTCACCAAGACCAAGGCGCCGGCGCTCAAGGCGAACCCCCAGCAGCGCGGCGTCTGCACCCGCGTCTACACCACCACCCCGAAGAAGCCGAACTCGGCGCTGCGCAAGGTCGCCCGCGTGAAGCTCTCCAACGGCACCGAGGTCACGGCCTACATCCCCGGCGAGGGCCACAACCTCCAGGAGCACTCGATGGTGCTCGTCCGCGGCGGTCGTGTGAAGGACCTCCCCGGCGTGCGCTACAAGATCGTGCGCGGCGCGCTCGACACCCAGGCCGTGAAGAACCGCAAGCAGGCTCGCAGCCGCTACGGCGCGAAGATGGAGAAGAAGTAATGCCTCGCAAGGGACCCGCACCCAAGCGCCCGGTCGTTGCTGACCCCGTCTACGGCGCACCGATCGTCTCGCAGCTCGTCAACAAGATCCTCCTCGACGGCAAGAAGGGCCTCGCCGAGCGCATCGTCTACGGCGCGCTCGCCGGCGTCGGCACCAAGTCGGGCCAGGACGCGGTCGCAGTGCTCAAGAAGGCGCTCGACAACATCCGCCCGACCCTCGAGGTCAAGTCCCGCCGCGTCGGCGGCTCGACCTACCAGGTGCCCGTCGAGGTCAAGCCGCACCGCGCGAACACGCTCGCGCTGCGCTGGCTCGTCTCGTACGCCAAGGCGCGTCGCGAGAAGACCATGACCGAGCGGCTCATGAACGAGATCCTCGACGCGTCCAACGGCCTCGGCGCCGCGGTGAAGCGCCGTGAGGACACGCACAAGATGGCCGAGTCGAACAAGGCCTTCGCGCACTACCGCTGGTGATCCTGATGCGGGCCGCCCGACGCGGCGGCCCGCATCCCACCGAACTTCAACGCATCCATCCACTCATCGGAGGAACCCTGTGGCACAGGACGTGCTCACCGACCTGAACAAGGTCCGCAACATCGGCATCATGGCGCACATCGATGCCGGCAAGACCACCACGACCGAGCGCATCCTGTTCTACACGGGCGTCAACCACAAGATGGGCGAGACGCACGACGGCGCGTCGACCACCGACTGGATGGAGCAGGAGCAGGAGCGCGGCATCACGATCACGTCGGCCGCCGTCACGTGCTTCTGGGACAACAACCAGATCAACATCATCGACACCCCCGGCCACGTCGACTTCACGGTCGAGGTCGAGCGCTCGCTCCGCGTGCTCGACGGCGCGGTCGCCGTCTTCGACGGCAAGGAGGGCGTCGAGCCCCAGTCCGAGACGGTGTGGCGCCAGGCCGACAAGTACGACGTGCCGCGCATCTGCTTCGTCAACAAGATGGACAAGATGGGCGCCGACTTCTACTTCACGGTCGACACCATCGTCAACCGCCTGGGCGCCCGCCCGCTCGTGCTCCAGCTGCCGATCGGCGCCGAGAGCGCCTTCGAGGGCGTCGTCGACCTCGTCGAGATGCACGCGAAGACCTGGCGCGGCGACTCCAAGGGCGACGTGAAGATGGGCGCCGAGTACGCGATCGAGGAGATCCCGGCCGACCTCAAGGAGAAGGCCGACGAGTACCGTCAGGCGCTGCTCGAGACGGTCGCCGAGACCGACGACGCGCTCATGGAGAAGTTCTTCGAGGGCGAGGAGCTCACGGTCGCGGAGATCAAGGCCGCGATCCGCAAGCTCACCGTGAACTCGGAGATCTACCCCGTGCTCTGCGGCTCGGCGTTCAAGAACCGCGGTGTGCAGCCGATGCTGGACGCCGTCGTCGACTTCCTCCCCAACCCGCTCGACGTGGGCGCCATCGAGGCGCACGACCCGAAGGACGAGGAGAAGGTCATCGAGCGTCACCCCGACGCCAACGACCCGTTCTCGGCACTCGCGTTCAAGGTCGCCGTGCACCCGTTCTTCGGTCGTCTGACCTACGTGCGCGTGTACTCGGGCCACCTGGACTCCGGCTCGGCGGTCGTCAACTCGACCAAGGGCAAGAAGGAGCGCATCGGGAAGATCTTCCAGATGCACGCCAACAAGGAGAACCCAGTCGACTCGCTCACCGCGGGCAACATCTACGCCGTCATCGGCCTGAAGGACACCACCACCGGTGACACCCTGGCCGACCCGACCGCTCCCGTCGTCCTCGAGTCGATGACGTTCCCGGAGCCGGTGATCGAGGTCGCCATCGAGCCGAAGACCAAGGCCGACCAGGAGAAGCTGGGTCTCGCGATCCAGAAGCTCGCTGAAGAGGACCCGACCTTCCGCACCGAGCTGAACCCCGAGACCGGTCAGACGACCATCAAGGGCATGGGCGAGCTGCACCTCGACATCCTCGTCGACCGCATGAAGCGCGAGTTCAACGTCGAGGCCAACGTCGGCAAGCCGCAGGTCGCGTACCGCGAGACGATCCGCAAGACCGTCGAGCGTCACGACTACACCCACAAGAAGCAGACGGGTGGATCGGGTCAGTTCGCCAAGATCCAGTTCAACATCGAGCCCCTCGATCTGGACGACGAGAAGAC
>DASSWM010000309.1:0-2804 GCA_035704865.1 Agrococcus sp. | reverse complement strand
CCGCGGTCATCGAAGCGACGCTCGCCCTGCTCGCGGCGGTCGCCGAAGCCACGGTCGTCACGGCGCGGACCGCGGTCATCGAAGCGACGCTCGCCCTGCTCGCGGCGGTCGCCGAAGCCACGGTCGTCGCGGCGCGGGCCGCGGTCGTCGAAGCGACGCTCGCCGCGCTGCGGCGCGGCGCCGTAGCTGCCGCGGCCGTTGTGCTCGTCGCGGGCGCGGTCGAAGCCGCGCGGGCGCTCGCCGCGGTGCAGCCGGTCGTCCTTCTGGTGGTCTCGGCCGCCGTCGGCGCCGCCGCGGGTGCGGAACGCCGGGCCACGACGGCTGTCGTGGGTGCGCTCGCCGGGAGGGGTCCAGTTCGGGCGGCGCGAGCCGCCCTGCTGGGCGCCCTCGCGGCGGTCGCGGTCGTCGCGGTTCCAGCGGCCCTTCGAGGGCTGCTCGTCGCGGAAGCCGCGGTGGCCCTTGCTGCGGGAGCCGGGTCGGCTGCTGCTGTCTCGGTCGTTCGGTCGGCGGGCGCCCTGAGGGCGCGAGTCGTTACGTGCCATTGCTCGCATTCATTGCGCGCGAGATCGCGCTCGCGCAGATAGTGCCGCATTCATCGCGGGGATAGTGGTCAACCGCGAGAGTGCTCGCGGGAACTCCGGCCGCGGTGACACTCCATGCGACGCACACGCGTCTGTCCCGAGCCGACCCGTCAACCTTACGGCACCGCGCCCATCCTCGATAGGGGCAATCCCGCCTCAGCCGGGCTGGTCGAGCCCGCGCACGCCGCCGCGCATGACCGACGAGGTCCACTGCCGCCCGTCGAACCAGCGGGAGTCCGCCCGGCGGAACGGGTCGGGGTACCACGCGGGCTGCGCCTGGCCGGCGCTCGCCGCGAGGCCGACCGGCTGCGGGGCGCCCTCGTGCGGCGACGGGGCCGCGGCGTCCGGCCGCTGCGCGCGCTGCTGCGCCTGCCAGGCCTCGTAGACGCGGCGCTGCGCGTCGTGCGCCTCGCGCTCGAGCCGGTGGAACTCCGCCGGCGTCGGGATGGGCGGCGGCTGCCGGTCGTCGGCGGCGTGCTCGCGGCCGTACACGTCGCGCTCGGTGCGCGGCGGCCGCTGCCCGAACGATGCGGGCGGATGCGTCGGCCCGACCTGGTCAGGAGCGCCGGCCGCGTCGTGCGGCGTCTGCAGCGGCACGGGGTGCGGTCCGAGGTGCGGCGGCTGCGCGAGCCGCGCCGCCGGCGAGTCGACCGTCGACTGCACCGGATCGATGCGCGCGCCCTGCTCGCGGCCGAAGCTCGACACCTCCGGCGGCACCGCGCCGGTCGAGCCGGGTGCAGGTCCGACTGCGGGGGTCGGCGCGGTGGGCCGCGGCGCCGCCGGGCTCACGACGCGCACGCCGTCGCGCTGGGCCTGCTGCGGCTGCGGGGGCTGGTGCTCAGGGTGCGCCGCCTGCTGCGGAGACGGCGGCGCGTGCTGCGGCACCTGTCGCCCGCTCGGCATCGGCGGCAGCGGATGCGCGGGCCGCGCGAGCAGCCGCGCGTCGCGCGCGGCGTAGTAGTGCATCGACGAGTCGGCCGGCCACTGCCCGTCGATGCGCAGCATCGACCTGCCGCCGGGCTGCAGCGGCGGCACGAACGTCAGCCGCGTGCCGGTGCCCGCCGGCGAGCGCACCGTGATGGTGGCGCCCTCGACCTGCCCGTTCGCGCGCGTGACGAACACGGTCACCGGCAGGTCGCCCGCCGGCACGTGCAGCGTGACGTCGCCCCAGTCGAGCGGCGCGCGCAGCCCGCCGATGTCGAGCGTCGGCGGCTGCCGATAGGCGTCGATCCGGCCGTCCTGGCAGGCGGAGTGCACGATCAGGAAGGACGGCACAGGCATCCTCCTTCGGCGGCCGGATCTGCAGCGGAACGGGCCGGCTGGGCGTCGGCACCGGTGTCATTCAACCAACGCGCCCCGCGCATCCGCTGAGAACGAGGTCAACGTGCGCTGGCCGCGGCGAGCTCGCCGCGTCGCTCGGCCCTCGTGCCGGTGCCGCGCCGCACGCGCCGCCGCTCGATCGCGCCCTCGACGACGAGGTAGAGCACGGGCAGCACGATGAGCGTCAGCAGCGTCGACGAGATGAGCCCGCCGATCACGACGATCGCGAGCGGCTGCGAGATGAAGCCGCCCTGGCCCGTCAGCCCCGCCGCCATCGGCACGAGCGCGAAGATCGTCGCCGCGGCGGTCATGAGGATGGGCCGCAGCCGTCGCTCCGCGCCCTCGACGAGCGCCTCGCGCACGCTCAGCCCGCGGTCGCGGTACTGGTTGACGAGGTCGATGAGCACGATCGCGTTCGTCACGACGATGCCGACGAGCATGAGCACGCCCACCATCGACGCGACGCCCAGGGGCACGCCCGTGATGAGCTGCATGCCGATCGCTCCGGTCGCGGCGAACGGCACCGACACGAGCAGCAGGAACGGCTGCAGCAGGCTCTTGAAGGTCGCCACCATCACGACGTAGACGAGCAGCACCGCGATGAGGGCCGCGATCCCGAGCTGCGTGAACGCATCCGTGATCTGGGTGGCGACGCCGCCGATCTCGGCCGTCGCCCCCTCGTCGAGGGCGAGCTCGTCGAGCTGCGCCTGCAGGCTCGCCGAGACGCCGCCCACGTCGGCCGCGTCGGGCGTGACGGTGACGGTCGCGGTGCGGCTGCCGTCGCTCGTCGAGATCGAGACGGGGCCCGTCTCCTCGGTCACGTCGGCGATCTCGGCGAGCGCGAGCGGGCCGGCGGGGGTCGACAGCTCGAGCTCGCGCAGCTCGTCGAGCGTCGCGGCGGGC
>DASSWM010000308.1:0-3677 GCA_035704865.1 Agrococcus sp. | reverse complement strand
GAGAGGTAGTCGTAGCTCGTGAGGCCGACGATCTTCACGCCGTCCTGCTTCGCCTTCTGGAAGTGCCGGATGCGGACCCGCTTCTGGCCGCTCGCCGCACCGCCGTAGGGCGCGGCGGCCTCCTGCGGCTCGCCGGGTGCCGTCTGAGCGCTGTCGCTGAATGCCATGATGCGAGCCTAACCCGCGGTGCGCGACGTGCGGGCGTGGGCCCCCGACGCACCCGGCGGCGACCACTAGCCTGAGGGAAGGCAGAGAGGGGCCGGGATGGACAAGCAGCAGGACTTCGTGCTCCGCACGATCGAGGAGCGCGGCGTCAAGTTCGTGAGGCTGTGGTTCACGGATGTGCTGGGCTCGCTCAAGTCGGTCGCGATCGCGCCCGCCGAGGTCGAGGGCGCCTTCGTCGAGGGCATGGGCATCGACGGCTCCTCGATCGAGGGCCTCTCGCGCTCCTCGGAGGCCGACGTGATCGCGAAGGCCGACCCCTCGTCCTTCCAGGTGCTGCCGTGGCGCGGCGAGGTCGACCCGACCGCGCGCATGTTCTGCGACATCTTCACGCCCGACGGCGAGCCCGCCGCGGCCGACCCGCGCCACGTGCTCAAGCGCACGCTCGCGAAGGCCGCCGATCGCGGCTTCAGCTTCTACACGCACCCCGAGTGCGAGTTCTACCTGCTGAAGTCGGCGGACGTGCTGAACCCCGAGCCCGTCGACCGCGCGGGCTACTTCGACAACGTGCCGGGCGGCACCGCGCACGACTTCCGCCGCGCATCCGTGCGCATGCTCGAGGACATCGGCATCTCGGTCGAGTTCAGCCACCACGAGGCCGGGCCGGGGCAGAACGAGATCGACCTGCGCTACGCCGACGCGCTCTCGACCGCCGACAACATCATGACCTTCCGCACGATCGTGAAGGAGGTCGCGATCTCGGAGGGCGTCTTCGCCACCTTCATGCCCAAGCCCTTCGAGGGCCAGCCCGGCAGCGGCATGCACACGCACATGTCGCTGTTCGAGGGCGAGCAGAACGCCTTCCACGACCCCTCCGGCCGCTACCAGCTCTCGAAGATCGGCCGCCAGTTCGTCGCCGGGCTGCTGCACCACGCGCCCGAGTTCACGGCCGTCACGAACCAGTTCGTCAACTCCTACAAGCGCCTGTGGGCGGGCGACGAGGCGCCCAGCTTCGTCAGCTGGGGCCACAACAACCGCTCGGCGCTCGTGCGCGTGCCGCTCTCGAAGCCCAACAAGGCGCAGTCGGCGCGCGTCGAGTACCGCGGGCTCGACTCCGCCGCGAACCCGTACCTCGCGTTCTCGGTGCTGCTCGCGGCCGGCCTCAAGGGCATCGAGGAGGGGTACGACCTGCCCGACGAGGCGGTGGAGGACATCTGGCAGCTCTCCGACCACGAGCGCAAGGCGCTCGGCTACGAGCCGCTGCCGGCGAGCCTCGACCACGCGATCCGCGCGATGGAGGAGTCGGAGCTCGTCGCTGAGACGCTCGGCGAGCAGGTCTTCTCCTACTTCCTGCGCAACAAGCGCGAGGACTGGAAGCGCTACCGCGCGCAGGTGACGCGCGTCGAGCTCGAGTCGAACCTGCTCTCGCTCTGATCGATGCGCGTCCCGTCGGCTCGCACGCGCCTGGCGCGGCTCGGGTACCGCGAGCCGGAGCAGGCCGAGGCTTGCCTGGCGGAGCTGGCGGATGCGTGGCACGGCCTGGCAGAGGACGCCGCCCGCACCGCTGACCCCGACACGGCCCTGCAGATGCTCGTGCGCCTCGTGCGCGCGGGCGTCGACCTGACGGATGCGATGGGGGAGCCAGAGGCGCGCGCGTCGCTGCTGCGCGTGCTGGGCGGCTCGCAGGGCATCGCCGAGCACCTCGAGCGGCACACGGAGGACGTGGCGGTCGTGGCGCGGCCGCAGCCGCCGAGGGGCGCCGCCGAGTACCGCGAGAGCCTGCTCGAGGCGGTGCGCGCCGAGGGCGGCGCGTCGACGATGCCGCAGCAGCAGGCCGTCGCGGCGATGCGCGGCCGCTACCGGCGCCACGTGGCCGAGCTCGTCGCGTGGGATCTCGGGCTCGAGCGGCCGATCGAGCACGTCGACGCGGTCGCGGCCGCGCTCGCCGACCTCGCCTCTGCCGCGCTCGAGGCCGGACTCGCGATCGCGCGCCAGGTCGTGCGCGAGCGCTTCGGCGCCGTGAGCGACCGCGTGCGGCTCGCTGTGATCGGCATGGGCAAGACCGGCGCGCGCGAGCTCAACTACGTGAGCGACGTCGACGTCATCTGGGTGCACGGCGTCGACGAACGCGGCGGGGACGAGCGCGGCGGGGGCGAGCGCGGCGCAGACGAGAACGGGATCGACGCGGACGGCGCCGCCGGCGACGGCCTCCACGACGCCCGCGTGACGCAGATCGCGACGCTGCTCGCGCGCGAGACCGCCGCGGCGTGCGCGCAGTTCCAGGCGGCGCCCCCGCTGTGGGAGGTGGACGCGAACCTGCGGCCGGAGGGCAAGGACGGTCCGCTCACGCGCACGCTCGCCTCGCACGTGGCCTACTACGAGCGCTGGGCGAAGTCGTGGGAGTTCCAGGCGCTGCTGAAGGCGCGGCCGATCGCGGGCGACGCCGGGCTCGGCGACGCCTACAGCGCTGCCGTGCGCTCGATGGTGTGGGAGTCGTCGAGCCGCGACGGCTTCGTCGACTCCGTCCAGCGCATGCGCGAGCGCGTCACCGAGCACATCCCGGCCGACGAGGTCGAGCGGCAGCTGAAGCTGGGCCCGGGGGGTCTGCGGGACATCGAGTTCACGGTGCAGCTGCTGCAGCTCGTGCACGGCGCCGACGACGAGTCGCTGCGGCAGCGCGGCACGATCGAGGCGCTCGACGCGCTCGCCGCCCGCGGCATCGTCGGGCGCGGCGACCGCGACGAGTTCGGCGACCACTACCGGTTCCTGCGCGTGCTCGAGCACCGCATCCAGTTCTGGCGCATGCGTCGCACGCACTTGATGCCGGTCGAGCAGGACGACCTGCGCAGGCTCGCCCGCACGGCGCGCATCGCCGACGCCGAGACGCTCACGAAGCAGTGGCAGTCGGCGCGCCGGGCCGTGCGCAGCCTGCACGAGCGCATCTTCTACCGGCCGCTGCTGGGCGCCGTCGCCTCGCTCGAGCGCGACGACGTGCACCTGACCCCCGAGGCGGCGCAGCGGCGCCTGCGGGCCTCGGGCTACGTCGACCCCAAGGGCGCCCTCGGCCACATCGCCGAGCTCACGGGCGGCGTCTCGCGGCGCGCGCAGATCCAGAAGCTGCTGCTGCCGGTGCTGCTGGGCTGGTTCGCGGAGGGCGCCGCGCCCGACATGGGGCTGCTCGCGTTCCGGCGGCTGAGCGAGGCGCTGGGGGAGAGCCCGTGGTTCCTGCGCATGCTGCGCGACTCACCCGTCGCCGCGCGGCGGCTGACGCTGCTGCTGTCGTCGTCGCGGCTCATCGGCTCGCTCATGGAGCGCATCCCCGAGGCGGCGTCGTGGCTCGACAGCGACGAGCAGCTGCGGCCGCGCTCCGAGGAGGCGCTGCGCGATGAGGCGGCCGCCGCGCTCGCCCGGCACCGCGACGACCCGCAGGCGGTGCAGCGGACGCTGCGCGGGCTGCGCCGCCGCGAGCACCTGCGCGTCGCGATCGGCAGCGCGCTGCAGCGCATCGACGAGAC
>DASSWM010000307.1:0-6451 GCA_035704865.1 Agrococcus sp. | reverse complement strand
CGAGGCGCGGCTGCTCGCCTCCACCTACGCCGACGTGGGCGAGCCGATGGCCGCCGATCTGCAGCAGCAGGAGCACGACGTGCTCGACGCCGTGCGCGGCGACGAGCAGGCCGCCTGGCGGCTGCGCGAGGGCCGCGCCGGCATCGACGAGACGCCGCAGGACGCGCGCGACCCCGACGTCGACCGGCTCGTGCTCGACGCCGACGGCGAGCAGGACGCCGTCATCGCCGAGGCCGCGGCCGGCAACTCGCTCGTGGTCGAGGCGCTGCCCGGCACCGGCTTGACCCAGACGCTCGTGAACGTGATCGCGGCGCTCGTCGGCGACGACCGGCGCGTGCTCGTCGTGAGCCCGCGCCGCGCGACGCTGCGCGACATCGCCGACCGCCTCGCCGCCACCAAGCTGCAGGCGCTCGCGGTCTCCGAGGCGACGCTGCGCCGCGACCTCATCGCGGCCATCCGCCGCATCGAGGGCTCGGCCCGTCCGGAGACGAGCGAGATCGACGAGGCGATGCTGCGCCTGCGCAAGGTGCTGCTCGACTACCGCGCGGCGCTGCGCCGCGTCGACCCGCAGCTGCAGGTGTCGGTGCTCGACGCGCTCAAGGAGCTCTCGCGCCTGTCGATGCTGCCCACGCCGCCGTCGACGCGCGCGCGCCTGAGCGAGGACGCCACGCGCAGGCTCGCGACCGACCGTCCGCGCGTCGCCGCGACGATGCGCAAGGCCGCCGACCTCGGCCAGTTCAAGTACGGCCCCGGTGACACGCCCTGGTACGGGGCGTCCTTCGCGACCAGTGCCGAGGCATCCGCCGCCTTCGAGGATGCGAAGGCGCTCGCCGACGGCGACCTGAAGGCGCTCACGCAGGAGGCCCGGAAGGTCGTCGGCGACACGAAGCTGCGGCCCGCGGCGTCGCTGTCGGAGCTCGAGATCCAGGTGGCGCTGCTCACCGACGTGCGGGCGACGCTCGACGTCATGACGCCGTCGATCTACGACCGGCCGCTGGGCGAGCTCATCACCGCCACCGGCCCGCGGCGCGAGGCGATCCAGTCGCTCGGCGGCATGCAGCGCCGGCGGCTCAAGAAGCTCGCCGAGGAGTACGTGCGACCCGGCGCCCACGTGCCCGATCTGCACGACGTGCTCGTCGCGGCGCAGCAGCAGCGGCGGCTGTGGGCGAAGTTCGCGCCCGACGGCTCGATCCCCTCGGTGCCCGCCGGGCTCGCGGCGCTCGACACGCGCCTGCGCGACGTCGTCGCCCGCCTCGACCGGCTCGACGCGGCGCTGCACCCCGACACCAAGAGCGTCGACCTGCCGCTCGCCGACCTCACCGAGCGCATCGCCGAGCTCGCGGCGCCGAGCGACGCGCTGCAGAACATCCAGGAGCGCGCCGAGCTCATGGCCTCGATCGAGCGCCTCGGCCTCGACGCGCTGCTCACCGACCTCGCCGACCGGCACGTGAGCGACGACCAGGTCGAGCACGAGCTCGACCTCGCCTGGTGGCAGTCGGCGCTGCAGACGATGCTCGCGAAGGAGCGCGCGCTGCTGCGCGGCAACACCGACGTGCTGCGGCGCCTCGAGCAGGACTTCGCGCTCGTCGACGAGGCCCACGTCGACGCCTCGAGCGCGCGGCTCGCGCACCAGATCGCCGGCAGCTGGCGGCTCGCGGTCGACGACCACGCGAACGAGGCGGATGCGCTGCGACAGCTCATCAAGGCCGGTCCCGTGGACGCCGACGAGCTGCAGCGCGCCGCCCCGCACCTGACGCGCTCGGTGGCACCCGTGTGGCTCGCATCGCCGTACGACCTGCACCGGGTACCCAAGCGCATCCCCTTCGACGCCGTCGTGATCGCCGACGCGGGCGCCATCACGATCGCCGAGGCCGCCGGCGCGATCAGCCGCGCCCGTCAGGTGATCGCGGTGGGCGACTCGGTGACGCAGACGCCGGCGCCGTTCGACGTCGGCATCTCGACGCTCGGCATCCGCCCCAGCGCGGAGCTCGCGAGCCCCGACGAGCTGCACGCCGAGTCGGCGCTCTCGCGATTGGGCGCCGTGCTGCCGAAGCTGCACCTGACGCGCTCGTACCGCACGGGCGGCGCCGACCTCGTGACCGCCGTGAACGAGCGCTTCTACGAGGGCCGCATCGAGGCGCTGCCGTGGGCGGGCGCCTACCTCGGCCACGCGTCGCTCACGACGTCGGTCGTGCAGGGCGCCTACGGGCTGCCCGAGCAGGGCGCCGCGACGGTCGAGAGCCCCGACGCCGAGGTCGAGCGCGTCGTGCAGCTCGTCACGCAGCACGCGCGCTCGCGCCCGCAGGACTCGCTCATGGTCGTCACCGCGAACGAGAAGCACGAGGTGCGGCTGCAGCAGGCGATCATGGCGGCGCTCGCCTCCGGCGGAGCGCTCACCGACTTCGTGGTCGCCGAGCGCGACGAGCAGTTCGTCATCGTCGACGTCACGCACGCGAGCGCGCTGAGCCGCGACCGCGTCATCTTCTCGGTCGGCTACGGCCACACGAAGCACGGCAAGAACGTCGACTTCGGCACGCTCGGGCAGCCCGGCGGCGAGCGCCTGCTCGCGGTCGCGATGACCCGCGCGCGCAAGTCGCTGCAGATCGTCACGGCGTTCGACGCGGCCGCGCTCGACCCCGACAAGCTCGACCACGGGGCGGCGCAGCTGCGCGAGATCCTGCTCGACGCGGCCGCCGGCGACCGCCCGCAGTCGTACCACGGCGGCGACCCGCTCATGATCGACCTCGCGACGCGCCTGCGCCGTCGCGGACTGCGCGCCGACGTCTCGTACGACGGCAAGCTGCCGCTCGTGGTCGCCAACGGCGGCGTGTGCGCGGCGATCGAGGCCGACCACGACGACGGCGACCGCACGCTGCGCGAGGCGCTGCGGCTGCGGCCCGAGGTGCTGCGCCGCTTCGGCTGGCACACGATGCGCGTGCACGCCTTCGAGCTGTTCACCGACCCCGAGGGCGTGGCCGATCGCATCGCCGAGCTCGTCGGGGCGGATGCGTCGCGGTCGTGAGCGCTCACGGCCCGGTCGCCGACGGGTCGGCCGACGCCGGCCGGGTCGCAGGCGGACCCGCTGATGACGACGCGATCGCTGAAGGGTCGACTGACGGCGCCGCCGTCGAGGAGTCGCGGCCGCTCGTGATCCGGAGGCGAGGGCGGCGCGTCACGACAGAGCCGACGCCCGGGTACACGGGCGAGCCGGCGGTCGAGCGGCAGCAGTCGGGCGAGAACGACGCGCGGCTGCGCGGCGACGTGCCGCCGCACTGGGGCTAGCCGTAGCGTCCGCTCAGCAGGCTGCAGGGCCGGCGGTTTCCGGTACGGAATGGTCGCATCGCGCATCCCGGAGCGACGACTTCGTACGGCGAACGGGTAGGAACGCCGAGAGGCGGCCCCGTCCGGGACCGCCTCTCTGGGCGCGCGCGACGCGCGGCCGGGGCATGCGTCAGGCGCGGGGCGCGGTGCCCGGCGCCTGCTGCGCGCGCAGCAGGTCGCGGATGTCGTGCAGGATGTCGACGTCGGTCTCGACCGGCTCCTCGGGGAGGATGCCCTTGCGGCGGTCGTGCCGCTCCTTCAGCTTCGCCATCGGCAGCACGAGCGCGAAGTAGACGACCGCGGCGATGATGAGGAAGTTGATCAGCGCGGCGATGACCAGGCCGACCTTGAAGATGCCGACCGTCGCGGTGCTGATGTCGTCGGCGTTGAACATGGCAGCGATCAGCGGCGTGATGAGACCGTCGACGAATGCGGTGACCACGGCCGTGAACGCGGTGCCGATGACGACGGCGACTGCGAGCTCGACCACATTGCCCTGCATCAGGAACTTCTTGAAGCCCTCCACGGGATCCTCCTCGAGAGTGGTGCTGGTTGGAAGGGATGGACGGCTCGGTCTGGCGACCGCGCCGCCTCCGTCGCGCTATGCGGCGGAGCTCTTCGCAGCAGGCTGGGGTCCGCTGGAGGTCTTGGCAGCGGAGGATCCGCTGGCGGGCTTGGCGCTGGAGGAGCCGCCGGAGGAGGACGAGCCCGAGCCGCCGGACGCCGAGCCGGAGCCCGACGAGGAGCCCGACTGCTGGGCCGCGCGCGAGTCGGTGCGGTAGAAGCCCGAGCCGTTGAAGGTCACGCCGATCGAGCCGTACTGCTTGCGCAGGTTCCCGCCGCACGCGTCGCACACGGTGAGCGCCGCCTCGTCGAAGCCCTGCCGGGCGTCGAAGGCGTGGTCGCAGGCGGTGCAGGCGTAGGCGTAGACGGGCATGAGGTCAGCTCCTCGAGGAAAGGTGAAGGATCCCGGACGGGGTGACGACGCCGTCGACGGGCTGGTCGTAGCTCGCGTGCGGGACGCTGTCGAACAGCTCCTCGTCGTGCACGAGTGCATAGACCGGAGGACATTCTGCCATGGCGGCGATCGTCTTGTCGAAGAATCCGCGGCCGCCGCCGAGCCTCGAGCCGTCGCGGCCGACCGCCGTCGCGGGGATGAGCATGAGATCGACCGACTCGAGCTCGGTGGGCGCGAGCGCGTCGGCGGTGGGCTCGGGCATGCCGAGCGTCGCCTCGATCGTCTCGGTGCCGTCGTGCTCGGCCCAGTCGAGCAGCCCGTCGGGGCGGATGACGGGCAGCAGGACACGGATGCCCTGCTCGGCCGCCCAGGTCAGGAAGGCCCGGGTGTCGGGCTCGTCGGGCGTCGAGAGGTAGGCCGAGATCGCGCGCGCCTCGAGCGAGCGCGTGAGCTCCTGCAGGTTGGCCGCGAGCGCGTGAGCGCGCGACGCCGCCCACTCCGGCCCGCGCCCGGCGCGCTCGGTGCGCAGCCGCCGCCGCAGGATGCGCTTGGCGTCCTCGATGGCAGATTCGTCCTCGCTCACGGGCTGGAATCTAGCGCGTCGGGATGAACTCCGCGGGCACTCGACCGGGTCGGCGGAATGTTCCGGTCGCGGGCAGGTTGCACCCGAGGGAGCCCGCGCGCCCGGCGCGCGACGGCTCACAGGGGCGCGGGGCAGCAGCACGGGAGGCGACGATGGACTACGGGCACGCGATCGAGTTCGGGGTGTTCATCACGCCGACGAACCAGCCGCCGCAGCAGCCGGTGCAGCTCGCGCAGCTGGCAGAGCGGCTCGGCTACGACCTCGCGACCTTCCAGGACCACCCGTACCAGCCGGCCTTCCACGACACGTGGACGCTCATGAGCTGGGTGGCCGCGCAGACCAGCACCATCCGCATCGCCCCCAACGTCGCGAACGTGCCGCTGCGCCAGCCGGCCGTGCTCGCCCGCAGCGCCGCGAGCCTCGATCTGCTCTCGGGCGGCCGGTTCGAGCTGGGCCTGGGAGCGGGCGGCTTCTGGGACGCGATCGAGGCGATGGGCGGCACGAAGCTCACACCAGGACAGGGGGTGGATGCGCTGCGCGAGGCGATCGAGATCATCCGGGCGGTGTGGGACACCAGTGAGCGCAGCGGGGTGCGCGTCGACGGGCAGCACCACAGGGCCGCGGGGGCGAAGCGCGGACCGCGCCCCGCGCATCCGATCGGCCTCTGGATCGGCGCCTACAAGCCCCGCATGCTGCGGCTCACCGGCAGGCACGGCGACGGCTGGCTGCCGAGCCTGGGCTACATGCAGCCCGGCGATCTCGGCAGGGCCAGCGCGACCATCGATGAGGCGGCGGCGCGGGCGGGGCGCGATGCGCACGAGATCCGGCGGCTGCTCAACATCAACGGCGCGATCACCGAGCGCTCGAGCGGGCAGCTGCAGGGGCCGGCCGACCAGTGGGTCGAGGAGCTCGTCGAGCTCGCGCTCGAGCACGGCACGGGCACCTTCATCCTCGGCACCGACGACCCCGGCCTCATGCAGCGGTTCATCGAGGAGGTCGCGCCCGCGGTGCGCGAGCAGGTGGCGGCCGAGCGCGGCGTGCGCGGCACCGAGGTCGCGCCGCGCCTGTCGGCGGCCGCGATCGCGCGGCGCGCAGCGGCGCTCGACTACGACGCGATCCCCGCGAGCCTCGCCGCCACGGCGGTCGAGCCGGGCTCGTGGGAGTACCCCGACGCGCAGCACACCTACCTGCGCGGCGGCGCGCCCGGCGTGGTCCTGCGGCCGACGAGCCCCGCGCAGGTCGCCGACGCGCTCGCGTACGCGCGCGAGCAGCGCGCGGCGCATGCGGCCGCACAGCGCAGCGCGCAGGCGGCCGAGGAGGATGCGGCGCCGGCCGCGGGCCAGCCGGCCGTCCTCCCCATCAGCATCCGCTCGGGCGGGCACGGCATCTCGGGCCGCTCCACGAACGACGGCGGCATCGTCATCGACGTGGGGGCGCTCGACCGCATCGATGTGGTGGATGCGTCGCGCCGGCTCGTGCGCATCGGCGCGGGTGCGACGTGGGGCCGGGTCGCGACGGTGCTCGACGAGCACGGCTGGGCGATCAGCTCCGGCGACTACGGCGGCGTGGGCGTCGGCGGGCTCGCGACC
>DASSWM010000306.1:0-2484 GCA_035704865.1 Agrococcus sp. | reverse complement strand
GCCCTTGGGCAGCCGATTGTTGCCGAGCATGCCGAACACGATCCAGCCCGCGATCGGCTGCACCATGATGATCAGCAGCCAGGCGATGGCCGAGGCGGGCCGCCGGTTGTAGGGCACGATGACGAGCGCCAGCAGTCGCAGCGCGACGTCGACGACGATGTAGAGCGCGGTGAGCGCCTGCGTGAGCGTCAGCTCCACGGCGCGCGCCTCATGGCGTCGGCTTCACGGCGTCGGCTCCACAGCGTCGGCTCCACGAGTGGCCTCACAGTCGGGGTGCAGGGCCGGGCGAGGCCGGCGATCGGGCGGCTTCCGCCGGTCAGCGGAAGTTGATGAACTGCAGGTCGATGTCGAAGTCGCCGCCCTTGAGCAGCTGGATGGCTGCCTGCAGGTCGTCGCGGCTCTTGGAGCTCACGCGCACCTCGTCGCCCTGGATCTGGCTC
Source organism: Agrococcus sp. (assembly GCA_035704865.1). Classification (GTDB taxonomy): domain Bacteria; phylum Actinomycetota; class Actinomycetes; order Actinomycetales; family Microbacteriaceae; genus Agrococcus. Next base: position 2,044 of record DASSWM010000306.1, on the reverse strand, counting down.
TTCACCGACTTCGGGCCCTCCTCGCGGAGGAGCTTCGTGACCTTCTTCGCGTTCTCGGTCGAGATGCCGTCCTTCAGCGCGATCTCGATGCGGAACTCCTTGCCGGAGGCGTAGGGGTCGCCCTGCTCGAGCATCTTGAGCTCGATGCCGCGCTTGATGAACTTCGACTGCACGACGTCGAGCACCGCCTTCACGCGCTCCTCGGAGCTCGCCTTGAGCAGCACCTTGTCGCCGCTCCACGAGACGTCTGCGCCGACGCCCTTGAAGTCGTAGCGCTGCTCGACCTCCTTGCGCGCCTGGTTGACGGCGTTCTCGGCCTCCATCTTGTCGACCTTGCTGACCACATCGAACGAGGAATCTGCCATGCCCCGATCCTACGCATCACCGGGCGCTCGCCGATCGATCGCGCGCCGCGGTGCGGGAACGACGAAGCCCCGTCACGGGGACGGGGCTTCGAGCACGTGGCGAGTGAGGGATTCGAACCCCCGAAGGCATACACCAGCTGATTTACAGTCAGATCCCTTTGGCCACTTGGGTAACTCGCCGAGGCCGGACAAGGCCGCCGACCAGCATACATGGCTCACAGACCGCTCGACGACTCCGGCGGGCGCCGCGGGCCCGCGATAGGTTCGAGCCATGCGAGAGCTCCACGACCTCCTCGTCGGCCTCGCCGTCGAAGCCGCGACCCTTGCCCGCTCGCGCCGCGAGGCCGGTGTCGCCGTCGCCGAGAGCAAGTCGAGCCTCGTCGACATCGTCACCGAGGCCGACCGCGAGGTCGAGCGGCTCGTGGTCGACCGCATCCGCTCTGCCCGTCCTGACGACGGCATCCTCGGCGAGGAGGGCACGAGCATCGCGGGCACCTCGGGCCTCACGTGGGTCATCGACCCGATCGACGGCACCGTCAACTACTTCTACGACCTGCCCGCCTACGCCGTCTCGATCGCGCTCGTCGAGGGCGAGCCCGACCCGGCCACCTGGCGCGCCGTCTCCGGCGCAGTCGTCAACGCCGCGACCGGCGAGGTGTTCGAGGCGCGGCGCGGCGGCGGTGCGCGGCATGACGGCCGCACGATCCGGGTGGCGGATGCGGTGGCGCCCGAGATCGCGCTCGTCGCGACGGGCTTCGGGTACGACGCGGCCCGCCGGCAGCGGCAGGCCGCGGTGCTGCAGGGGCTCATCGGCAGCGTGCGCGACGTGCGCCGCATCGGCTCGGCGGCGCTCGACCTCGCCTTCGTCGCGAGCGGCAGGCTGAACGCCTACTACGAGACCGGCCTGAACCCGTGGGACATGGCGGCCGGGGCGCTGCTCGTGGAGGAGGCCGGCGGCACCGTGCGCGGCTGGCAGGGCGCGCCGGCCGACAGCGGCTTCCTGCTCGCGGGGCATCCGCAGCTGGTCGAGGAGCTCGAGGGGCTGCTCGTGCCGCTGCGGGCGAACCAGGTCTGACCCTTGCCCCGTTGTTATCAATCCGTTATCTTTGATGGGTTCGCGCCATCTGCGTTCCCAGCGCGCCTTTGCACCTGACGGCCGGTTCATGGAAACATCGATCCCGGCGATGGCGGCATGGCGTGCGGTGAGCACCCGCGAGCGATCGACCCAGAGACCCATGAGGACGGCCAAAGCGTGACCCAGCCCACACGACGAGCCCTGCGCTCGTCTGCTGAGGCCGTTGCGCGACCCGTCGCAGAGCTGCCGCCGACGCGGCGGCAGCTGCGCGAGCGGGAGCGGGCCGCCGAGGCGATCGCGCTGACCGCGAGCGAGGCCCGCGCCGCCGAGCGCGTGACCGTCATCGCGGGCTCCGCGCCGATCTACACGAGCCGCCGCGCCATGCGCGAGGCGGCCACCCGCATCGCGCGCGAGCTGCCCGTCAAGATGGCGGAGCCCGCCTACAGGGTGCCGATCATCACCATCGACGCGCCCTCGCTCGGCAACGGCGGCACGGTGCCCGCCCCTCGCCCCGCAGCCCCCCGCGCCGCGACCCGGGCGCTCGCGCCGCGCATCGTGCGCCAGGCCGCTCCCGTCGCCCCGCCGGCGCGCCCCGCGCGCCGCG
>DASSWM010000305.1:0-3935 GCA_035704865.1 Agrococcus sp. | reverse complement strand
CACCTGCGTAGCGCGGCCGAGGTCGACGCGACGCGTGGAGTACGCGCGCTTCACGCCGACGAGGTCGGCGGGCGCGAGCCGACGGGTGGCCGCCGAGCGCGCGAGGGGTGCGGATGCGCTGCGTCGCGCCGCGTCGACGGGCGGGTGCTGGGTGGCGGGCCGGGTGGCGCTCGTGATGCTCATGATGGGGGTCTCCTCGTCGCTCGGTTCGTCGCTCTGTCGGAACGGATCCATTCGAACGCGCGGGGATGAGCCGGTGATTGCCGGTGCATGAGACGCCTCTCACCCGGGCCGGCGGCCGCTCGGCGCGCGTGGCGCGGCGCGGCAGCTGCGGCCATTCGAGCACCGCGCTCGCGACGTCGCGCGCGAGCGTGCTGGACGCCGCCGCACCCGCCGACGAGACTGGTCACGACGACCGTCCAGCAGAGGAGTGGCGATGACCGAGGTTCTCTCGGGCGGGAGCAAGGCGTGGCCGAGAGAGATGGTCATCTCGATCGAGAATCACAGCTCGCCGATCGAGCAGCTGCTCTGGATCCGTGAGGCCTACGCGCTGCAGCCGACGGGGGACATGCCGCCGCCTCTCGTCGAGCCGCCCGCGGTCGTGGGGCGGCCCGACGACGCGCCCGCGTGGGAAGCGGCATGGGTCGAGCTCTGGCATGCGGCTGTGCGACACGCCTCGATCGTCATCACGCGCGAACGGATCGACGAGCTCATGCGCATCGAGGACGCCTCGCCCGAGCGGCTCGAGGCGCTCCGCGGGCTGCGCGGGCCCAGCTGGCAGGACCGCTTCGGCGACGCCGCGCTCGAGCGCGGCTACGGCAGCTGGAGCGAGCAGCGGTTCGAGACGCTGATCGCCCGGCCGCAGCAGCGCCTGCGGGACAGGCCCGAGCACCGGTCGCTGGCCGCGCTCGTCGCCGCGTGGCGGGCGGGGCTCACGCGCATCGTGACGATCCCGTGCCGCGGCGAGCACACGCGCGTCGTCAGCGGCTCGGCGCTGCTGATGACCGAGGGGACGCGCGCCGAGCCCGAGCGGTACGCCGCTGCGCTCGCGACGTTCCGATAGCGTGCGACGACCGCGACCGGCGCGGCGCTGCGGCACTCGTTGCCGCCCGGTGCGATGGTCACGATCCGGTCACGGTCGGGCGCCAGGTTTGACAGCCGCGAGGGCGCGGCGCATGCTGGAACCTGAAACCTGAACCACCTGTCAGGTTCTTGACACCGTGAAGCCGCACGAGGGAGTGCTCGCCCAGCCGAGCAGCGCCCGATGGGGCTCGCACAGCTCGAAAGGCAACTCATGCGCAGGACAACGAAGTTCGCGGGAGTCGGGATCGCGATCGCCGCGCTCGCGCTCACGGCGTGCGCGCCGACCACCGCCACAGCCCCGGAGGGCAGCGAGGGCACCGAGGGCACCGGCTCCGAGTCCGTCGCCGTCAGCGTCGGCATGATCACCTCCATCACCGGCCCGCTCGCCGCCTACGGCGCCAGCTACCAGCAGGGCTTCGAGGCCGGACTCGACTACGCCACGGGCGGCACGGGCGAGATCGAGGGCATCGACCTGACCATCGAGTGGATCGACGACCAGGGCAACCCCGACACCGCGGTCACGCAGGCCAAGGACGTCATCGGCCAGGGCTTCCAGATCATCGGCGGCTCCGTGGCCTCCGGCGTCTCGCTCGCGGTGGCCGAGCAGGCGGCGCAGAACAACGTGCTGTTCCTCTCGGGCCCGGCAGCCGCCGACGCCATCACCGGCGTCAACGAGCAGACCTTCCGCTCCGGCCGGCAGACGCTGCAGGACGTCGCGACGGCCGCGACCTTCCTCGACAGCGTCGACGGCTCGAGCATCGTCGTCTTCGGCCAGGACAACGCGTTCGGCCAGGGCAACGTCGCCTCCGTCGAGGCAGTGCTCGGCGCGGAGGGCGCGACCATCACGCCCATCCTCGTCCCCGAGGACGCCACCGAGTTCACGCCGTTCGCGCAGCAGATCGCCGCCGAGAGCCCCGACATGGTGTTCGTGGCCTGGGCAGGCGCCACCACCGGCGCCATGTGGGAGGCGCTCGCGCAGCAGCAGGTGCTCGAGTCGACGACTGTCGTCACCGGCCTCGCCGACCGCGCCTCGTACCAGGCCTACGGACCGGGCTCGGGCGACATCCAGTTCCTGAACCACTACTTCCCGGGCGCGACCGACAACGAGGCCTCGCAGGCCATGGACGCCTACCTCGAGGAGAACGGCCACGAGGCCGACCTCTTCACGCCGGACGGCTTCGTCGGCGCGCAGATGCTCGTGCACGCGATCACCGAGGGCCAGGGCGACGTCGACGCGATGATCTCCGCGCTCGAGGGCTGGACCTTCGACTCCGTCAAGGGCGAGCTCACGATCCGCGCGGAGGACCACGCGCTCATCCAGCCGATGTTCCAGGTCGCGCTGGTCGATGACGGCGGCACGTGGGTGCCCGAGCTCATCGAGGTCGCCGACGCCGAGGCGGTCGCCCCGCCCATCGCGAGCGAGTGATGGCGGACCGACCCGCGCTCCAGCTGGACGCCGTCGGCCTGCAGATCGGCGGCGCGCGCATCCTGCACGACGTCACGTTCCAGGTCGCGACTGGTGAGATGGTCGGGGTCATCGGCCCCAACGGCGCGGGCAAGACCACGCTGTTCAACATCGTCTCGGGCGTCATGATCCCCACGAGCGGCCGCGTGCTGCTGCAGGGCGACGACGTCACCAGCCGCAAGGTGCACCAGCGGGCGCGGGTCGGTCTCGGCCGCACGTTCCAGACCTCCAGCGTCTTCCCGAGCCTCACCGCCAGGGAGAACGTGCGCCTCGCGGCGCAGGCCAAGCTCGGGGGAGCGGTCAGCCCATGGCGGTTCCCCCGCGCGGACGACGACGCGCACGGCGTCGCCGACCGCTGCCTCGCCGAGGTCGGGCTCGCCCACCACGCGGGGAGCGAGGCGGGCGTGCTCTCGCACGGCGACAAGCGCAAGCTCGAGATCGCGATGCTGCTGGCCACCGAGCCGGAGGTCGTGCTGCTCGACGAGCCCATGGCCGGGGTCGGCTCGGGCGACGTGGCCGGCCTCGTCGAGGTCATCCGGCGGCTGCACGAGTCGGGCCGCACCGTGCTCATGGTCGAGCACCACATGGAGGTGCTGCTCGGCCTCGTCGACCGGGTCGCCGTCATGCACCACGGCGAGCTGCTCGCGATCGACACCCCCAAGGCCGTCATGGCCGACCCCGCAGTCCAGAAGGCCTACCTCGGAGAGACCGTATGACCGCCATCCTGACCGTCCGCGGCCTCCACGCGCGGATCGCCGGCCAGCAGGTCGTCGAGGACGTCTCGTTCGACGTCGCCGCGACGGGCGTCACCGCGCTGCTCGGCCGCAACGGCGTCGGCAAGTCGTCGACCATCAAGGCGCTGCTCGGCCTCTACGAGCGCACGGGCGAGGTGACCTTCGACGGCGACCGCATCGACAGGCTCATGACCCACCGCATCGTGCAGCGCGGCATCGCCTACGTGCCCGAGGACCGAGAGGTCTTCGGCCAGCTCACCGTCGAGGAGAACCTGCGCCTCGCCGAGCGCGGCGGCGCCCCCAACCGGGCGATCGTCGGCGAGCTCTTCCCCGAGCTCATCGAGCGGGCGAAGCAGCAGGCCGGCACGCTCTCGGGCGGCCAGCAGCAGATGGTGTCGCTCTCCCGCGCCCTCATGAACGAGAACCAGCTGCTGCTCGTCGACGAGCCGACCAAGGGACTCGCGCCGCTCATCGTCGGCACCGTCACCAAGGCCCTCGAGGCCGCCGCCGAGCGCACCCCCATGCTGCTCGTCGAGCAGAACCTGCAGGTCGTGCGCGACCTCGCCCACACCGTCATCGTCCTCTCGGGCGGCCGGGTGGTCCACACCGGTCCTGCCGCCGAGTTCCTCGACTCCGACCTGGTGCACCGGCAC